>JAPOOQ010000240.1 GCA_026713345.1 Gemmatimonadota bacterium
AGCTGCTCGGCCTGCTGGAAGTGTACGTACTGGTCGTCGCGGTACCAGGTGGTGGACTTCCACTTGTCGAGTTCATCGTGAGGGGTGAAGACGCGGAGGCGCTCGACCTCGTCCAGATTGGTGCGCGTCAGGTAGTACTGGCGCCCGGACGGCCCGCCGTACGCGACGTTGAAGGTGGGCGTGTAGACTATCCCGCTGAATGCGCCCAGCTGGACGACATCCCGGTAGAACGGACTGATGGGCAGCGAATGCTCCAGCCCCGCGTAGCCGTCCTGCGCCAGCGTGAGGTTCATGGTGAAGTTGGAGCCGCCCTCGGTGGTGGGAGTGAGGCCCAGCTCGCGGGCCGCCATGATGACCCATTGGCGCACCTTGCGGTCGCCGGCCATGTACTGCTTGATCGTCAGGGTGTTGTAGTGGTCGGAGTAGCGCCTGAGCACGTTGCGCGCGTCGTCGAGGCTGCGGATGCGGTCGGCGCTGAAGACCCCGGGGCCGGTCGAATAGATCCGCGGGCCAATCAGCTCGCCGGTCTCCATCAGGTCCGAGTAGGTGACTACGTCTTCCGATGAAGTCTGGGGGTCGCGCTGGGTGGTGACCCCGTAGGCGAGCTGGGCGAGGAACTGCGACACCTGTGTGCGGTGCACGCCCCACGCGACCCAGGTGTGCGCGTGGATGTCGACCAGGCCCGGGAGGATGGTCTTGCCGGACATGTCGCGGACTTCGGCGCCGTCCGGGACCCGTACGCTGCCGGTCGGCCCCACCGCGGCGATGCGGTTGTCGCGCACCACGATGTCCCCGCGCGGGATGATCTCGTCGCCGCGCATGGTGATCAGGCGGGCACCACTCAGGACCAGCGTCCCGCGCGGCCTGTCCTTCGGCACCGTGATCTCGATCTCGAAGCGCGCGGCCTCGTAGACGGGCCGGCCCTCGTCCTCATCTTCGTCCTCCTCCTCCCCCTCCCCTTCCTCCCCCAGGTCCGGCACGATCACGTCGGCCGTGTCGCCCGGCTCGCCACCGCCGGCCTCCTCTTCCTCCTCCGGCACGTCCTCCTCCTCGGCCTCCGCCCGCGCGGTCGCCAGCGAATCGGCGATGAGCGAGTCCGCCACCGCCACATCGTACCGGAAGAAGCTGCGCCCGATCGAGTAGACCGCGGCGGAACCGTCCTGGTTCCACCCCACAAAGTCGCCCCCCACTTCGGTGAGGCGCCGCGTCGGCACTGCGGATGACGTCACCGAAATCGTGGGCGCGGCCCCCGCCGCGGGCGGCACCGTGATCAGAAAGACGTTGCGGCTGGCGCGCACGATCGCCCGCTTCCCGTCCGGCGACAGCACTACCTCGTCCGGGGCGCCGCCCCCGCCCCCGCCCACCGACGGCGCGGTGACCCTCACCACGGTGCGCGGGTCGGTGCCGTCGTAGCGCACGGAGACCAGCCCGTCGGAGCCCGTCCACACGTAGATCCGGTCCGGGTCGGGTCCGGGGTGCGGCGCGTTGCGGCCCTGCTGCGTCGCGCCGAGTCCGACCCACATGATCCGGGTCGGCTCCTCGCCCCCGTCCGCGGCCATCCACACATACTCGAGCTCCGCGGCGGGCCCGTGCCGCCCGAAGTCCTCCAGCGTGCGCATGCGGTGCATCTTCGAGCCGCGCACAGCGAGGATCCGGGAGCCGTCGCCGCTATAGGCGACCCGGTCGAAGAACGCCGACTCGGGCGTCAGCCGCTCGGGCTCGCCGCCGCCATCTGCGCGAACACGCCAGATGTCGCCGCCGAGCGAGTCGTTCCAGGTCACGTAGGCAATGTGGCGGGCGTCGGGCGACCACGCCGGGCCGTGCTCGATGTCGGTGGCCGCAGTCAACCGGCGCGCGTCTTCGATGACCGGGTAGCCCTCGTCCTGCGTACCCGAGGGCTCGGGCAGCGGCGCGATCCAGAGGCGGTCCAGCGCGGTGAAGACGACCTGGCTGCCATCGGGCGATTGGCGTGCACCCCGGATCTGGGAGACCGTGAGCACCGAGTCGTTGATGGGGTAGTCGAACTTGACGAGCGGGCCGAGTTCCTGCTGGATATGCGCCGTGAACGGGATTTCGGTCGCCTCGCCCGACGGCACCTCGACGCGCATGATCTTCCCGCCGTAGCTGGTGATCAGCGCCTCGGAGTCGGGCGTCCACGCCGAGCCCGGGTAGACATCCCGGTCCCTCGATCCACCACCCTGCGAGTCGTCGCGCTGCACATCCATCACCAGCCAGTTCTCCTCGCCGGTCTCGAGATCGAGCAGGCGGAGCGCCTCGCGGGCGTCGTAGCGCGTCGCGTAGCCCAGCCAGCGGCCGTCGGGGCTCGGCATCGGGCGGAAGGCGCCTTCGTGCTCGTGGGTGCGGACCTGGACCTGCCCGGTCTCGCGGTCGAGGACGCCGATCTGGAAGCGGCCGACCTCGCGCGCCGAGCTCTGCGGGACGGCGTGCGGCGGGGCAAGCGGATCTTCGGGGCCGAAGGCATGGCCGGGGCCGAACCGGTCACCGGGACCGAACCTGTCGCCCGGATCGAAGCCGCGGCCAACCCCCACCGGAAATCCCCCACCCAGACTGCCCGACACATTCACCCACAGGTACCGCGGATCCGCGCCGAACGCCGCGCCGACCATGGAGGGAGGCGCCGGAGCACCGTCCTCCCGCTGGCCGGTCATCTGCACCCCGCCGCCGCCATCGATGTGGAAGACCCAGATTTGCGAGCCGCGGTTGGCCAGCACGTAGTCCCCATCGGGCGTCCACACCGGAGACATGTAGCTCTGCCGCTCGGTGTCGGTGAGTTGCCGCGCGCCGGTCCCGTCGGCCCGCGCCACCCACAGGTTCTCCGAACCGTCCCGGTCGCTCACGAAGGCGATCATCGAGCCGTCCGGCGAATAGCGCGGCTGCATGTCGTAGCCCTGGCCACTTGTAATGCGCGTGGCCGTCCCGCCCGCCGCCGGCAGCGTATACAGGTCACCCAGCAGCTCGAAAAGGATGGTCCCGCCGTCGGGCGAAAGGTCCAACGAGATCCAGGTCCCCTCGTCAGTGGTGAAATCGAGGGTGCGCGTGGGGATCAGCGGGAGCGAGTTCGCGCGCGTCGCCGCCCTGGCCGTACTGTCGTTCTGCTCGACCGTCTGAGCGGTGAGCGTCGCCGCCACCGGACCCGTGCCCAGCGCAGGCGCCCCCGCGACGATGCCCACGCACCCGACCGCCAGCGCCACCATCCGCGTCATCCGACCCCGCTCCATCCGGCCCCCGTTCGGGCACGTGCGAACACCCCTGAACAGCCATGGCCACAATGTCATCTCACCAACCTCGCTCCTCTGTGGATTGACCCCGCGCGGGCCTGCGTCCTGCACGGTGACTCTGGGGGCGGGATCGATCCCGCACAAGGCCGGAACCGGTTGCCTGGCAACCTGGAAAGCTTACCCGAAACTTTGACGATCAAAGCATGTAAGCACTATATTCTACTCACCCCAAGTGGGGTCGACTGGTCAGAATGGAACAACACGGCAGGGAGCGTCAGCGGGAGACCGACACAATGGAACGACTGAGGGGATGGGGACCGGTCATCGCTCTGGGGAGCAGCATCGCGGGCGCCGCCATCTGGATGGCAACCGGGTTCGGAAGAGTAAACGAAGAGATCGAGTCCGTTCGCACCGAGATCCAGACGGTTCGCACCGAAATCCAGGAGGTTCGCACCGAAATTCAGGAGGTCCGCACCGAAATCCAGCAGGTCCGCACCGAAATCCAGCATGCAGTCGCCCCGCTGAACGCTCGCATGAGCGCCATGGAGGCAAAGCTGGACATCCTCATTTCCGGGCTCGACATCCAGGTCGCGAGAGGAGGGCAGCCCCGCCGCGATGGCGGGGTTACCGAATAGGCAAAGCGCCACAAGTTCGAACTCCCCTGACTGGAACCCTCCCCCCGATTCCGCTATCCTTGGGACCGTAACGGCCTCGCCGCTTCGACAGCGGACGAGCCGTAACGACGGCGATTTGTGGCATATTGCGGCCAGGAAACAGCTAAAAAGCCACGCCCGCCCGGTGAGTTCGGCCCTGGTCAGTTCCGGGTTCGGCCCCGCCTGACGGGTCGTTTGGCAGGAAGCGCGGAACATCGAGTGAGTGCGTCGCAGTCGGATCGGGGAGGGGCCAACAACCGCCCCCCCATCGCGCCCCTCCTCGACGAGCGCATCCTGGTTCTCGACGGCGCGATGGGCACCATGATCCAGCGGTACGACCTCACCGAGGACGACTTCCGCGGCGACCATTTCCGCGCGCATCCCACTCCCCTCCTCGGCAACAACGACCTCCTCAGCCTGACCCGCCCGGACGTCATCGGCGAGATCCACCGCGCCTATCTCGAGGCCGGCGCCGACATCGTCGAGACCAACACCTTCAGCTCCACCCGGCTGCCGATGTCGGACTACGGGGTCGAGGACGCGGTCGGCGAGATCAACCGCGCGGCTGTGCGGATCGCGCGGGAGGCCGCCGACGAATACACGGCGCGCACCCCACGCCGCCCCCGCTTCGTGGCCGGGATCCTCGGTCCCATGAACCGCACCGCCTCGATCTCGTCGGACGTCAACGACCCCGGCGCCCGCGACATCACCTTCGCGGAACTCGTGCGCGCGTACGGCGAGCAGGCCCGCGCCCTGATTCAAGGCGGCGCCGACATCCTCATGGTCGAGACCATCTTCGACACCCTGAACGCGAAGGCGGCCCTCTTCGCGATCATGGAGGAGTTCGACAGGGCCGGCACCAGCCTCCCGCTCATGATCTCCGGCACGATCACCGACCAGAGCGGCCGCACGCTGACCGGCCAGACGCCCGAGGCCTTCTACAACTCGCTCCGTCACGCGTCGCCGCTAGCCTTCGGCCTTAACTGCGCGCTGGGCCCCAATGCGCTGCGCCCCTACCTCCAGGAGCTGTCCACAGTCTGCGAGTTCGCCGTCAGCTGCCACCCCAACGCGGGCCTGCCCAACGAATTCGGCGGCTACGACCTCTCGCCCGAAGCCATGGCCGCCACCATGGGCGACTTCGCGCGCTCCGGTTTCCTCAATTTTGCGGGCGGCTGCTGCGGGACCACCCCCGATCACATCGCCGCGATGGCCGAAGCGGTCGACGGCGTCGCCCCCAGGCGTCCGCCCACCCCCCCACGCCACACCCGCCTCTCCGGCCTCGAACCCCTCGCGATCGGCCCCGATTCGCTCTTCGTGAACGTCGGCGAGCGCACCAACGTGACGGGTTCCTTGCGCTTCGCCCGCCTCATCGGCGAGGGCGACTACGAAACCGCGGTCGAGGTCGCGCGGCAGCAGGTGCGCGGCGGCGCCCAGGTCATCGACGTCAACATGGACGAGGGCCTGCTGGACTCCGAAGCCGCGATGGTCACCTTCCTGAACCTGCTCGCGACCGAACCCGAGATCGCGCGCGTCCCGTTCATGATCGACTCGTCGCGCTGGGAGGTGATCGAGGCCGGGCTGAGGTGCGTGCAGGGCAAGGCGGTCGTCAACTCGATCAGCCTGAAGGACGGGGAGGAGGATTTCCGCGAGAAGGCGCGGCTGGTCCGCCGTTACGGGGCGGCGGTCGTGATCATGGCCTTTGACGAGGACGGCCAGGCGGCGACCACCGACCGCAAGGTGGAGATCAGCACCCGTGCGTACCGCATTCTGGTCGACGAGGAGGAGTTCCCGCCGGAGGACATCATCTTCGACCCGAACATCTTCGCGGTGGCAACCGGGATCGACGAGCACAACGACTACGCGCAGGCCTTCATCGAGGCGACCGCGCGCATCAAGGAGTCGCTCCCGCACTGCCTGGTGAGCGGAGGCGTGAGCAACGTGTCGTTCTCGTTCCGGGGCAGCCACGGGGTGCGCGAGGCGATGCACTCGGCGTTTCTTTACCACGCGGGCCGGGCCGGGATGGACATGGGGATCGTGAACGCGGGCGCGATCGCGGTCTACGACGAGATCCCCGACGAGCTGCTCACGGCGGTGGAAGACGTGCTCTTCAACCGGGACGAGGGCGCCACCGAGCGCCTGACCGAGCTGGCGGGGCGATACCGGGGGAGCGCGGCCGCGGACAGCGAGGACCTCGCCTGGCGCGACGCCCCGGTGGACACGCGGCTCCAGCACGCGCTGGTCCACGGGATCACCGACTACATCGAGGAGGACACGGAGGAGGCGCGAAGGGACGCCGAACTGGCCCTGCAGGTGATCGAGGGGCCGCTGATGGCGGGGATGAACCGCGTCGGCGACCTCTTCGGGGCCGGGAAGATGTTCCTGCCCCAGGTCGTGAAGAGCGCCCGCGTGATGAAGCGGTCGGTGGCGTGGCTGGTGCCCTTCCTGGAGCGCGAGAAGCCCGCCGACGCGGAGGCGCGACGGCGCAAGCGCGTGGTGCTCGCCACCGTCAAGGGCGACGTGCACGACATCGGCAAGAACATCGTCGGGGTCGTGCTCCAGTGTAACAACTACGAAGTCTTCGACCTGGGGGTGATGGTCCCCGCGGAGCGCATCCTGGAACACGCGCACGAGGTGGACGCGCACATCGTCGGGCTCTCCGGGCTGATCACGCCGAGCCTCGACCAGATGGTGCACGTCGCTTCCGAGATGGAGCGCACCGGGATGGAGCTGCCGCTGCTGATCGGCGGCGCCACGACGTCCCGCGTCCACACGGCGGTTAAGATCGAGCAGTGCTATTCGGGCGCCACGGTGCACGTGCTCGACGCGTCGAGGTGCGTCGCGGTGGCGGGGAGGCTGCTGGATCCGGTCAGCCGGACGGCTTACGTCGCCAGCGTGCGGGAGGAGTACGAGGGGATTCGAAGGCGGCGTGGGGAGGCGCGGAAACGGGCCCCGCTGCTGAAGCTGGCGGACGCGCGAGCGAACCGGCTGACGCTGGACTGGAGTCGGCACAAACCCGTGCGGCCGACGTTCCTCGGCACGCGGGTCTTTCCGGCTTCCTTCGGCGGAAGCGGTGCCGACCTGTCCCGGCGGTCCGAATCCGCACGGCATCCGGCAGCCCCCATCGCCCACGGCCACGGTCCCTCCGCATCCCCCCGGGCCCCCACCATCCCCACCTACGACCTCGACGAACTCGCCCGTCGCATCGACTGGACCCCCTTTTTTCGCGTCTGGGACCTCAAGGACGCCTACCCCGCCATCCTCTCGGACTCCGAAGTCGGCTCCGAGGCAACGAGCCTCCACGAGGACGCCCTCGCCCTGCTCCGCCGCATCCGCCGCGAAGGCCTCCTGGCGGCCAGGGGGATCATCGGCCTCTATCCGGCGAACACCGACGGCGACGACATCGTGCTCTACGCCGACGAATCCCGGCACGAGCCCCTCGCTGTCTTCCCCTGTCTCCGCCAGCAGTTCCGTAAACCGGGCGGACGCCCGAACATCTCCCTGGCCGACTTCGTCGCGCCAGCGTGCTCCGGGGTCCGCGACTACGCCGGCGCTTTCGTGGTGACCGCCGGCGAGGGCGTGGCCGCACTCTGCGCCGAATTCGAGGCCGCGGGCGACGACTACCAGAGCATCCTGGCGAAAGCGCTGGCAGATCGGCTCGCCGAGGCCTTCGCGGAGCGCCTGCACGAACGGGTGCGCGGCGAGTTCTGGGGATACGGCGCGGGCGAGTTGCTCACCAACAGCCAGCTCATCGCGGAGGAATACGACGGCATCCGGCCCGCCCCCGGCTACCCCGCCAGCCCGGACCACTCGGAGAAGCGGACGCTCTTCCGTCTGCTGGGCGCGGAGCGGATCGGCGTGTCGCTCACGGAGAGCTGCGCGATGATGCCCGCGGCATCGGTGTCGGGACTGTATGTCGGGCACCCGGACAGCTTCTACTTCGGCGTCGGAAGGATCGGGCGCGACCAACTGGAGGACTACGCGGAGCGCAAGGGGATGGAGGTGGAAGAGGCGGAACAGTGGCTCAGGCCGAACCTGGCGGAGGACGAAAGTGCCTGACCCGCGCGCGCCGACCGGCCGGACCACGGCAACGGGTCCGGTCACCTTGACCCGGGAGAGCACCCATGGCTGACCTGCGCTCGCTCCTCTCCGACGGCCGCGTGCACGTCCTGGATGGCGCGATGGGCACGATGCTCTACGACCACGGCATCTTCGTCAACGTCTGCTACGACGAACTCAATGCGACCCGCCCCGAGCTGATCGAGGACGTGCACGCCCAGTACGTGCGGGCCGGCGCGGAGATCATCGAGACGAACACCTTCGGGGCAAATCCGGTGAAGCTGTCGTCGTTCCGGCTGGAGGACCGTACCGGGGAACTCAATCGCCTCGCCGCCGAGATCGCCCTGCGGGCCGCGAACGGACGCGCGGCGGTCGCCGGTGCCATCGGCCCGCTGGGGATCCGGATCGAGCCGCTGGGGCCGACATCGCGCGGAGAGGCCCGGGACTACTTCGGCAGCCAGGTGGACGGGCTGCTGGAGGGCGGCGTACACGGATTCATCCTGGAGACCTTCTCCGACCTGGCCGAGCTGGAGCAGGCGTTCCGGGCGGTGCGCGACCGGTGCGACCTGCCGGTGATCGTCCAGGTCACGGTGGGCGAGGACCGCAAGACCACAACCGGCGCTTCCGCCCGGCAGGCGGCGCGCGCGGCCGAAGACTGGGGCGCGGACGCGGTGGGCCTCAACTGTTCGGTGGGCCCGGCGGTGGTGCTCGACGGCCTGGAGCGCATGGCCGAAGTCACCTCCCTCCCCCTCTCCGCCCAGCCCAACGCGGGACTTCCCCGCGCGGTCGGCGACCGCAAGATGTACCTCACGCGGCCCGACTACACGGCGCGGTACGCGCGCCCCCTGATCGACGCGGGCGCGCGCCTCCTGGGCGGCTGCTGCGGCACCACCCCGGACCACATTCGCCTGATCAGCGAACGGGTCGCGGCGATCCAGCCCCGCGGGACCTCGGTCCGCGTCACGCGAGAGCCGTCCCCCACCGCGTCCGCGAACCCCGCCCCACCCCTCGCGGAGCGCTCCGGCCTCGGCCGCCGCCTCGCCACCGGCGACTTCGTCACATCGGTGCGGGTGCTCCCCCCCCGCGGCTGGGACACCGCCGCGCTCGTGAAGGACTGCCGCGCCATCGCCGCCGCCGGCGCCAACGTGATCGCCATCCACGAGGACCGCGGCGGCGCCAGGCTGGATGTCCTCGCCACCGCCGCGGTCATCGCACGCTCCTGTCCAGGCGCGGAGCCGCTCGTCCACTACACCTGCCGCGACCGCAAGCTGCCCCGCATGATGAGCGACCTCCTCGGCGCAGCCGCCACGGGCCTCCACAACCTCCTCCTTCTCACCGGCGATCCTCCCGGCCCGGGTCCCTACCCCGACTACCGCTCCGTCGTCGATATCGACTCGATCGGCCTCACCAATGTCGTCACGGGACTCAACGCCGGCGTCGATCCTTCCGGCAGCGGGATCGGCGGCCCGGCGGGCTTCGTGACCGGGGTCGCGCTGAACCACACCGCCCGGGACCGCGAACGAGAACTCGGGCGCTTCCACTGGAAGTTGGACGCGGGCGCCGACTTCGCCGTGACCCAGCCGGTCTTCGATGCCGCGCGGCTGCGCGAATTCCTGGCCGAAATCGAGCAGGAAATCCCCGTGATCGCGGGGATCGTGCCGCTGGAGAGCGACCGGCAGGCGGAGTTTCTGCAGAACGAGGTGCCGGGCGTCCACGTGCCGGACCGGGTGGTGGAGAGGATGCGCCGGGCGCAGGCGCGGGGTGCCGGCCGCGCGGCGGCCGAAGGCGCTAAGATCGCGCGGGAGGTCGTGGGGGCGCTGCAGGGCGTGGTCGCCGGGATCCAGATCGCGGCGGACCGGGAAGCGGCCGAAGCCGTGCTGGGGTTCCACTAGAAGGCGATGTCCATGAAGCAGCCGGCATCGGCGTTGTTCCTGACCGCCCTGGTCGCCGGTTGCGACTTGCCCGCATCCGCTCCTTGTGAAGTCACTGGCGCCGATGGTCCGGTTGTGGCAAACACGAGCGTCGGGGTCTGGCCTGCAGAGCTGTCCTGGCGTGAAATCTGGCGTGCGGGAGGCCTCAATGAAGCCGAGGTACTGGTCCGGCCCGCCGGGGTCGCCGTGAGTCCGGACGGATCGGTCGCCGTCGTGGACTGGGGCCTCGCCGAAGTCATCGTGCTCGGCCCCGACGGAGCGTGGCAGGGGACGGTCACGGCACGCGGCGAAGGTCCGGGCGAGGTCCAGGCGCCCGTGGCAGTGACCTGGGTAGACGCCGACACCCTCCTCATTCTGGACGTGAGTGCTTTCCGGATTGTCACACTGGACCTTGCTTCCCGTTCGGCCAGCGTCGCTCCGGTCGACCCGGCGTTTCTGTCGCCGGTGTTCGCAGCCGGCCAGGTCAGGTTCGTGGCGCTGCAACCGGACCGCACGGTGTGGCTGGAATTCCCCGGCCCGATTGTAGATGGCCGGGAGGAGCGATCCTTCGTCCGCTGGTCTCCCGACAGACCCGTGAACGATACGATCATGGCTTCCCGTGCCATCGGGTTTGCGGGTACCACGCTGGCCGCATGGCCGCGGTCGTTGCTGGGCGTCGGTGCGGAGACCTGGGTCGTCTCCAATCCGGACGGACGCTACGAACTGGAGGTCTTCGACCGGGATGGCACGAGCCTCGTTCGGTTCTGCCACACCGCGGACGCACTCCCGCTCTCACCTGCCGAGCGCGGTGAGGTTGCTGATGCGGATATGCCGGACGCGTGGCGGGACGCCCTCCGCGAACTCGGTGAACCGCCGACTCCGGCGGTCATCTCCCGAATCATCGTCGACCTGGACGGGCGGATCTGGGTTCAGCGAGACCGCCCGTTGCCCGGCGCATTCGACGGGCACGGGGCACCGGGAGCCATGTACGACGTATTCCTTCCGTCCGGGCGGTTTCTTGGCTCGATTCGCCTTCCGGACGAACAGCGATTGATGGAAGCGAGAGGGCGGAGGGTATGGACGCTCCACACCGGCAGTCTTGGCGAATCCTCGATCGTGGCACTTGAAATCGAGGGACTCGATGATATACGATAGAGTATATTTGGTTGGTGAAAATATGAAATAGTATATATTCGCATTTGCAATATATATAATATTATATGACAAGCGGGACGGATGGCAAACCCGCCGCCTACTTCACCAACCCGTAAACCCTCACGTATTCCACTTCGAGTTCGTCGCGCCAGACCCCGAGGATGTAGTCGTCGCCGATCTCGAACCTCACGGGGAGCCCCAGGTTCTCCTGCTGGAGCCCGGGCGGCACGGCGACGGGTCCCAGCCACTCGCCGTCCGGCGTGTAGACCTGGAACGGCGGGACCTGGGACCCGTGCCGCGAGTGCGGCTCGACCCAGAGATTCCCGCTCGCGTCCAGATGAATCGACTTCAGCGCCGGGAGCGTCGGGGCCATGGGCTGCTCCCGCAGACCGGGCGGAACATGCAACCCGGCCGCAACGCTGCCGGCAGTCATCCATTCGACGTACGCATCCACATCCTCGTCCGTGACTTCGCGCACGGGTTCGTCCCGCCGCAGGATCGCCGTGACCGCGCCGTCGTCCAGGGAGACCGACCGTACGGCAAAGCGCTCGGTGTCGACAACGGCGAGGCGGCCCGCCGAAACCGAGTACCGGGGCCCCTTGCCGAAAGGGTACTCCATGACCTGGGCCATCGCTCCGTCCACGGCAGCCCTCACCTCGCGCCCGGGGACATCCATGACCACCCGCACACTGCCGTCCTCGAGGGACAGGTTGGCAATCCGAACCGTCGGCCACCGCACGATCCCGTCCTCGGCCTCTCCGCTACCGGCGTTGAATGTGAGGACAAGGTGCCGCCCGGACACTCCGATGACGCCCGTGGGCGGCGCGCCCGACCAGGGTGCCTCCACGCGGAACGCTCGCACCGGGCCACCGTCGGGATCGAAGAGCTGGACCCGGTTCAGCCGGACATCCCAGGTCACCACGGTATCGCCCGGGATCAACCCCACGAACATCAACACCCGATGCTCCCCGGGACCCTCTCCCTGCCCCGCCGCGCGCCACACCAGGGTGCCCTCCGGGTCGTAGCGGCGCAGTTCGCCGGTGGTCCATTCGCCCAGCACGATGTCGCCGCTGCCAAGGCGCACGGCACCGACCACTCCGTCCAGCAGCTGTTCGCGTGGCCCATCGACCGCACCGATCTGGACCAGCGGCTGGGCGCTGACCTGCCAGCCCTCGCCGGGGCCCCACATCGGCGCCACCGCCGTGATGACGGGGATCCCAGCTGAATCCGACCGGGTGACGAGCGAGGGGTCCGGGGAGGCATCGCAGGCCGGGAGGGCTGCGGCAAGACAGCAGAGCAGACAGACGCGAGTCGTGCTTCGGTGCATCTGCCGGCGTGTACTGCGCGAGGAACCTGATGCCATTGGCGGGGTATCACCTTCGGGTATCCGGTTTCATGTGTGCCTGTCGCGTGGTGAGGCGCTGCACGCGTGCAACGGAAGACCAAGGTTGCAGAAAAACGGGCAACCCGCCACCAGCTGATGGGGATCGTGTTACCCGAAGTGAGGTTGTCGGGAGCATGACTGCGAAGCTCCAGCCGGGAAGGTGGCATGAGTCGGAACGACACGAGGATATGGCTGACCGCACCTCCGCTGCTGGCCGCGATCGCCCCGCTCGCCGGCTGTGACGAGAACGCCACGACCGCGCCCGAGGAGCCGCCGGTCCAGGAGAGGGTTGTGGCAGAGGCGCCACCGGGTCCGGTACCGGAAATCATCTATTTCCAGTACGAGAGCCGCATTGTGAGCGAGATCCTGGTGCTCCACGAAGGCTCGGTCTACACGTTGGAATCATTCCAGTCATTGCTGGCTGGCGAACTCGGACCGGACCTGGAAACCCGTGACGATCTGGAGGTCCTGGCCGAAATCCTCAATCCCCGGACCCACGAAGTCACCAACTGGAGCAACTTCGAACTCTGCGCCGACTGCGGGCTCGAACTGACCGAAGTCGTGCGCTTCGGGGACGCGGACGGGCCCGGAACCATCGAGAGCACCGCCCCCAGGGTGACCTGGAGCGAGCAACTGGGCTACGTCGTTGCCAGCTCCACCTCCCTCCAGATCTTCGACGCCGACGGCCGGTTCGTGCGCAGGGTCGGCCGGGAGGGCGACGGCCCGGGCGAATTCAGCCGGGTGATCGATGCGCACGTCGTCGGCGGCCAGCTCGTCGCCCTGGACAATGCGAACCGGGCCTGGTCGATCTTCAACCTTGCGGGCGAGTTCATCGAACGGCGTCCGTACGGGTACTCTCCGGGTCCGTTCGTGCCCGTCGGCGGAAGCCGTGTGGTCGTGGTCGCCATGGATGAATCGCCAGAGCTCGCGGGCCTGCCCCTCCACCTTGCAGACATCGACAGCGGAGTGCCGACACTGCACTTCGGGTCCGGGGACGACGCCTGGGGGTCCAGGCCGTATTCCAACAACGTGCAGGGGAGCGTGGCCAGCCGGCCCGGGACAGTGTGGTGGGGCGCCGCAGGCAGTCCCGGGATCCAGGAATGGTCTGTCGACGATGAGCTGCTTCGCGTCGTCGAGGGCGAACTGCCCTGGTTCCCCGAGGTCACGGAAACAGTCGATCCGACCCGTGAGCCGCCCCCCACCCTGCTGAGGTCCATGGCGCTGGACAATCAGGAACGCCTCTGGATGACGGTGCGCACCGCCGACCCGCGGTGGCGGGAAGTCGAACTCGAACGCACCCCGGAAGGCTACCGGGTTCCCCCGGCGAGCGGACACGATTACCTGGACACCCGTCTCGACATCTTCGACCTTGGGAAGCAACGCCACGTCGGTCGCTACCTGTGGGACTCTCCGTACGTGAGGCTCATCAACCGCGGCGGTGAGCCCGCGGTCAGCATCGTCGAGTACACCGAGGAGATGGTGCCACAGGTGGTGGTCTACCGGGTGGACTGGGAGTAGGCCCTGCAACCAATCGTCGGCTTGCGGTGTCATCAGAACAACGTGGAGTGTGGCACGATAACGGAACCGCGCGGCCATTTTTGTGGAAGAATGTAATGCACACATTACATAATGTCATGTCCTGTTTACATTCCGTTATTCGCGCTTCGTCGCCCCTTGCTGCCGCCTTCTTCACCAGCGGGCTCCTGCTCCTGGCCGCCTGCGCCGACGAGGCCAGGGTCGCCGGGCCGCCACCCGTCATCGACCTGCCCCCGGCCGACCTGACGCTCCAGAAACGCGACTTCTCCCGCGTGCTCTCCGTCGTCGAACTCGAAGACGGCCGGGTGCTGGTGACCGACCAGATCGAGAACTCGATCTACGTCATCGACCTCCAATCGGGGGAAGTGCGCACCGAAGGAAGCACGGGAGAGGGACCCGGAGAGTATGGACGCGTTGGCCACCTCTATCCGCTCGGTGGCGACTCCACTCTGTTGGTCGGCGAGCCGCCGCGAATGCTCCTGCTGGCAGGTGACAGGATCGTGGAGGGTCTCGAACCGGTCTATCCCCGGCTGGGCATGGGCACCGGGGAGCCGCCCTGGGGCGTCGATCGTTCCGGGCGCGTTCTCGGGGTCGCGGGGTTCGCGTTTCAGCCGCGCTCGGGGTGGTCGCGCACACACGCGGATTCGCTGCACATCCTGCTTGCCACCGGTTCCATCTTCGACGAAGGAACGAGCGAGCCGGATACTATCGCCCAGGTCGGCGGGCAGGGCCGATGGGGAATCGAAAGGGTTTCGACGGTCGCACAGATGGGCGGGCGGGAAGTCACGATGAATTCGACGCTTAGCAGCCCCCTCGCGAGTGAGGGGCAGGCGTGGCTTTTCGCGGACGGATGGGTCGCGCTGGCGCATCCGGACCCCTACCGAGTGGACTGGCTGACCCCGGCAGGGGAATGGATCCGAGGCGCGCCCCTGCCAGTGAGCCCGGCCGACGTGAGCCTGGATGAGCAGTGTCGGGCGATCAGCCGGCGCGCTCCGAATGCAGAATGCGACCTCGATCGTTACCCGGGCTGGCCCAACCAGATCCCACCCTTCACCATGGTGACCGATTACGGATGGATCACCCCCGGAGGCACGGCGCTCCAGCCCGGCCCCCACGGCATGCTGCTGATCCGCCGAACTCCCACCGCCGAGGCCCCGGAGACGCGATACGACGTGGTGGACCGAAGCGGAATGCTGCGCGGGGCCATCGTGATGCCGGAGGGGGGCACCATCGTCGGCTTTGGACGCGCGTCGCTCTATGTCGTGCAGAAGGATGAGATGGACCTGCTGACGCTGAGTCGGCATCCGTGGCCAGAGCAGTTGGGGGATTAGTATATGACTATCCCCCCACCACCCTCCCCAACCGCCGCGCTGCGTCGCGGCTGTGCAGATTGCTCACGTACACCTTCTCGGCCCCGGCCTCCCTCAGGCGGCGCACCGACCGCGCGCAGATCTCGTCCGCGCTCATCCCGGCTGCGAACTCCGCCGTGACCTCGCGGGCCGGGACCGGGAAGTAGCGGCTCAGATACCGGAGCGTGCGCGGATTTGCGCTCCGGTACAGGAACACCCCGTACACGACGGGGAGCTCGACGCCCAGGCGGTCCAGCTCGGCGCGGCAGCGTTCCACGTGGCCGAGCGAGTGGTGCGAGACGATCTGCGTGAGGACGAAGTCGGCGCTGTAGTCGTCCGCCGCCACGAAGCGGGCCTGCTCGACCGGATCGCGGTGCGGATTCGCCCACCCGCCGAGCGGGAAGCCGGGCTGGTCGCGGCGCAGAACCTGGCGCAGGTCCTTGCCGTGCGGGACGCAGCGCTCGGGTCCCACCGAGTGGTCGCCCCCGACGACGGCGACCCCCGCCGTTCCCAGCGCGGCCGCCCTGCGCGCGAACATCCTGCAGTACTCGAGTGGGTGCTTGCAGGTCAGGAAGGGGACCACGGTGCCGAAATCGGAGCCGTCGCCGAGGTTCGCGGCAAGGTGA
>JAPOOQ010000241.1 GCA_026713345.1 Gemmatimonadota bacterium
CTCGTAACCATCCTGCTGGCCGTCGCGGTTGCGCTGGCGATCGAACGTCTGGTGCTGCGCCCCCTCATCGGCGAGCCCATCGTCTCGATGATCATTGTCACGATCGGGCTCTCGTCGATCCTGCGCGGCCTGGTCAACGCGATCTGGGGCCCGAGCCCGCGCGCGTTCGAGTCCTTCCTGCCGGCGGGGACCGTCGAAATCGGCCCCGCGGTGCTGTCGGCGGGACGCCTCCTCTCCATCCCGATCGCGCTCGCCGTCCTGGCCGCGCTGTGGCTCTTCTCCCCCCACCCCCGCGACGGGATCGCGATGCGCGCCATCGCCGACGACCAGCAGGCCGCGCTGAGCATGGGGATCAGCATCCCGCGCGTCTTCGGGGTGGCGTGGGGACTGGCGGCCGCGTCCGCCGCGATCGGCGGGATCATGCTCGGCAACATCGTCGGCGTGACCCCCAACGTGGCGGCGATCGGGCTGCACGTCTTCCCGGTGGTGATCCTCGGCGGGCTGGACTCCATCCGGGGTGCCGTGATCGGGGGTGCCGTGATCGGGCTTCTGGAGGCGTACACCGGGGGATATGTGGGCCACGGGCTCAACCTGGTGGTCCCGTACATGGTGCTGATCCTGGTGCTGATGGTCCGGCCGTACGGACTCTTCGGCAAGGAGATCATCGAGCGCGTATGAGTTACGAATGCGGCGTCTTCCACACCCGCTACCAGTCCGACATGGGGCTGAGGCCGCGGCCCGCGCAGCGGATCCGGCTGGCGCTCTTCGCGGCGGTCGTGCTCGTCTTCCCGTTCTTCGCCAGCCCCTACTGGCTCGACCTCGCCAACCAGGTGGCGATCGCCACGGTCGGCGCGATCGGCCTAAACATCCTGGTCGGCTACACGGGACAGATCTCGCTGGGACACGGCGCCTTCATGGCCGTCGGGGCGTACGCGGCAGGGCTCCTGACCCTCAACCTGGGTCTGCCGTGGGGTGTGAGCATCGTGCTGGCGTGTTTCCTCACGGCGGCGGTGGGGATCTTCTTCGGACTGCCGTCGTTGCGCCTCAAGGGCCTCTACCTCGCCATCGCCACCCTGGCGGCTCAGGAGATCGTGCAGTGGGCGATGGTCCACTGGACTGCGGTGACCGGCGGCACCGAGGCGATCGTGCTGCCCGCGCCGCGCCTCTTCGGCGTCCGCCTCAACAGCGCCTTCAACTTCTACTGGATCGCGGTCGTCGCGGCGGGCGCGACCGCCCTCTTCACGGCGAACCTCTTCCGCTCGCGGGCCGGCCGCGCCTTCGTCGCGGTGCGCGATCAGGACATCGCGGCGAGCGTAATCGGCGTGGACGTCTTCCGCACCAAGCTGCTCGCCTTCGCCACCTCCTCGTTCTTCGCCGGCCTGGCGGGTGCGCTGCTCGCATTCTACCGCAGCATCATCACCTGGGAGCGCTTCACTCTGGAGATCAGCATCGTGTACCTGGCGATGATCATCGTCGGCGGCCTGGGCACGATCCGCGGTTCGCTCTTCGGCGCCGCGCTGATCACGCTCCTCCCCGCGCTCATCACCAATGTGGGCCGCGCCCTCCAGGAGGCCGCGCCGCAGGTCGCCACCCTCCTCCCCTACGCGCAGCAGGCCGTCTTCGGCATCGTGATCATCCTCTTCCTGATCTTCGAACCCAAGGGGCTCTCCAAGCTCTGGGGCAACGTGAAGGACTACTTTCACGTGTGGCCGTTCGCGTACCGGCGGGAATGACTTCCACTTTCGGACGCGGGCGACCGGCACTTATCTTCCGATGTCTTTCGCGGTCTTCCGATTCCAATCCAGGTGCGTCAATGGCTAGACAAACGATGGCGGGGGCGCTGGCCGCCCTCCTCCTCGCCCCCGCTACCCTCGCCGCGCAGGCGCTTTCCGACGAGCAGCTCGAGTCTCTCGTGGCGCGCGTGGAAGCGGGCGTTCAGGACCGCGCCAAGCTCGCCCAGGTCATGGTCGACAAGATCTTCTCCTTCTCCGAACTCGGGCAACAGGAGATCGAGACCTCGGCCTACATCACGGGCATCCTGGAGGAGAACGGCTTCACCATCGAGCGTGAACCCGTCGGCATCCCGACGGCCTGGTTCGCGCGCTGGGGGAGCGGCGAGCCGGTGATCTCCTTCGGATCGGACATCGACGGAATCCCGAAGGCGAACCAGAAGCCGGGCGTGGCCTATCACGATCCGCTGGTTCCGGGCGCGCCCGGGCACGGCGAGGGGCACAATTCCGGACAGGCGGTCAACGTGGTGGCGGCGCTCGCGCTGAAGGACGTCATGGAGGCCGAGGGCATCCAGGGCACGCTGGTGCTGTGGCCCGGAGTCGCCGAGGAGCAGCTGGCCTCGAAGGCCTGGTACGTGCGGGACGGTTACCTGGAGGACATCGACGTCACCCTGTTCACCCACGTCAGCAGCAATCTGTCGGTAAGCTGGGGCCAGGGCAGCGGGACGGGACTCGTTTCGGTGGAGTTCACCTTCGAGGGCGAGGCGGCTCACGGCGCGGGCGCTCCCTGGCGGGGACGCAGCGCGCTGGACGCGGTCGAGCTGATGAACATCGCCTGGAACTTCAAGCGCGAGCATCTGCGGCCCGACCAGCGCTCCCACTACGTGATCACCGACGGCGGCGACCAGCCCAACGTGGTCCCGTCGCGCGCTTCCGTCTGGTACTTCCTCCGCGAGATGGACTACGACGACATCAAGCGCAACTTCGACACGGCGGTGCGCATCGCGGAGGGCGCGGCCATGATGACCGACACCGAGATGTCGTACCGGATCATCGGAGCCGCCTGGCCGCGGCACTTCAACAAGGTCGTGGCCGAGACGATGTACGAGCACATCGAGGATGTCGGGCTCCCCGAGTGGACCGAAGACGACCACGACTTCGCCAGCGCCGTACAGCAATCGGTGGGGAGCGTCCCGTCGGGGATGCCCACCACCCTCTCGCGACTCGGCACGCCGGGCCCGCGCCGCAGCGGCGGATCCGACGACATCGGCGACATCTCCTGGAACGTACCCACGGTGACCCTGCGCTTCCCGTCGAATGTCCCGGGGCTTCCCGGCCACCACTGGTCGAGCGCCATGGCGATGGCGACCCCGATCGCGCACAAGGGGGCGGTCGCGGGCGCCCGCGTGCTGGCCCGCACCGCGCTGCAACTCTTCGCGCAGCCGGAGCTGGTCGAGCAGGCGTGGACCTACTTCCGCGACGAGCAGTCCGTGGGCGTGGAGTACATTCCCTTCATCGGCCCCGACGACCCGCCGCCCATCGACCTCAACCGCGAGATCATGAACACCTACCGTCCCCTCCTGATGCAGTACTACTACGACGAGACCCGCTTCGACACGTATCTTGAACAGTTGGGGATCACGTATCCCACAATCACACGACCGATTTCGGAGGACGACCTGGGACCATGACCAGAGCCAGCCGCAGACTTCTCTCCGCAGCAGCCGCCACGGTGCTGATGGCGACCCTTGCCGGCGCGGGCGGAAATCCCGGGGACGCCGCGAAGTTCCCGGTCGACATGCTCCCGCCCGACACCACGGAGGTGGGCTGGCGGCTGCTGGCCAAGCTCAACTACCGGACCGGCGAGAAGACCGATTCGCTGGCCGCACTGGAAGGGAAGCTGGTCAAGATCCCCGGTTTCACCGTGCCGCTCGAAGACTGGGCCTCTTCCGCGACGGAGTTCCTCCTCGTGCCGTACGTGGGCGCCTGCATCCACACGCCTCCTCCCCCGCCGAACCAGCTCGTCTACATCCAGATGGATGAGGGGAAACGGGCGAAGATGGACGGCTGGAACCCGGTGGGGGTCGAGGGCGTGCTCACGATCGAGATGACGAAGAGCGTCTACGGCGATGTCGGCTACACCATCACCGGCCACCGGGTCTACCCATACGAGTCCTGACCCGCGATACGGCCGGCCGAATGAGCCTCGCAATAGATGTCCAGCGCCTCCGCTTCCGCTACGGGCGCGGACCCTGGGTGCTGGACATTCCCGAAATGACCCTGGAGCGGGGGACGCGCGCGTTCCTGTTCGGCCCCAGCGGCAGCGGCAAGACCACCCTGCTCGGCGTGCTGGCGGGCGTGCTCAAGCCCGACGAGGGCCAGGTCACGGTGCTCGGCCGCGACCTCGCCTCCCTTTCGGGCGCCCAGCGCGACGCCTTCCGGGCGGAGCACATCGGCTACGTCTTCCAGATGTTCAACCTCATCCCCTACCTGTCGGTTCTGGACAATATCGCGCTCCCGGCACGCATGAATGCGGCCCGCCGCGCCCGGCTGGACGGTGCCGGCGTCAAGGAGGCCGCCGCGCTCCTCGCCGACCACCTCCAGATCGGCGATCTGCTGAAGAAGCCGGTGACGGAGCTCTCCGTGGGCCAGCAGCAGCGGGTGGCCGCCTGCCGGGCGCTGATCGGCGCGCCGGAGCTGATCGTCGCCGACGAACCGACCTCGTCGCTGGATTTCGAC
>JAPOOQ010000242.1 GCA_026713345.1 Gemmatimonadota bacterium
GGTGTGGCCGCGGCAGCGGGCGCTGGGGTACAAGGGGTTTGTGGAGGATGAGCCTTCCCCCCCTTGACCGGGACCCCACGAGCGTGTGAATGTTATTGTAATTCACCTGAGAACGGGAATAACCAGACATGCCTGCAAATCATCTTGTCCAGGCCCGCGTTGACAGAGCCGTGAAGGAGGAAGCGGCGGCGGTGCTGGCGGCCATGGGTCTGACGGTGTCCGGCGCAGTGCGCCTGCTGCTGACCAAGGTGGCGCACGAGAAGACCCTGCCCTTCGCGCCACTGGTCCCCAATGAAGACACCATCGAGGCGATGAGAGAGGCCCGCCGGGGCAATCTTCCTCAGTTCAGCAACGTCGAGGACTTGTTCGACGATCTGAATGAGGACGATTGAGCGCACCAGCCGCTTCAAGCGCGACTACAATCGTGAGTCCCGCGGGCGGGATCGGAGATACCTCGATGCAAGCCTGACGACCATCGTCAAAGCCCTGGCCAATGATCAGCCGCTGGAACCTCGGCACCACGACCACACGCTAAGCGGCGAGTGGGGAGACTACCGCGATTGCCATGTGAAGCCGGACCTGGTGCTGATCTACCAGAAGTCCGGTGCCGACATCCTTCGCCTGGTACGCCTCGGATCACACTCCGAACTCGGTCTGTAGATCTGCACAGAGGGAATCCTGCGCCGCAACCGATACCCCTCGATCCGCTGAACATCGGTATCCGGGTCTGACCTGAGCGCGAGGATCATCTCCTCGTCGATCCATACGCCCAGCGGGCTGTCCACGTTGCCCAGCCACCGCCCTTCCGGGTCGAAGACACGCACGGTCGCGACGTCGAGCCCCCGCGCGCCGATGAGGGGCGCCTTCTCGGACAGCCCGAACTGCCGGCCGGCTTCAGCTCGATGTCGGTCTGGCTGATCACGGAAGACCGGATGTATGTGATCGACACGGAGAGCTGGGGGTCGACTACGTGGTGAGGCTGGAGATTGTGCGGCCGGAATAGGATTGGTTCTCTCCATCCGGGGACACTTCCGCCGCAGCCTCCTCGCAGGGAGCCCAATCGGGCAGCTGACCGCGAGCAGTCGCCTGCGGTGCCTCCAGAAAGCGTGCGACCGGAGCAGCGAATTCGGCCAGCCAGATGCGCGTGATCAGCGTGGCCACCCCGGGCCCGGCGTCTCCGATCGTTGTGATCTGGAGTTCAACCGCGGCCTCCAGCTGCCCGCCGGGCTCCCGAAACATGGCCCTTCGCCACACGAGGCGACCGAACGCGATGCTTGCGCACCCGGGCTCGGCGTTCAAGTCGACGGTCATACTGTCCGCAAGCGCATCCCACCGGTCCGTAGCGTAGTCGCCGGAAAGCTCCTCGTCGACCCGGTGGACGTAGATCAGCCGCGACTGCCGGGCAGGTGGCCACTGGTCGCCCGTGAACTCGTATTGGTACCGGCCCCGAGTGTGCTCTTCCAACACCCACCCGCTGTCCGGCTCCAACCAGATGCCGGGGCGCGCGAGACGAAGATCCTGGAAGGTCATGCCCAACTGCACGTTGTATGGAAACGGGCTGGAGGGCGGCAGGTCGACAGGCGGCTCGGTGCAGGCGGCCGCGAGGAAGATGACGAACGGAAGAGTTCGTGAAGCATTTCCGGCCCGTTGCCGGGCGTATCCTGCGGAACTGGCCATCCGGCTCACCGATCCTGTTGCAACAAGACGCATCCCACACGTGTGATCCGCGTGAAGCGGGAAACGGTTGTGCTTTCAACTGAAGTCAAGTAATGATGCCCCTATCGCCGCCCCGCCACCGCCGCCGCGATCAACCCCCCGTGCTGGCGCCCGTTCTCGATGAAGATCTTGTTCGCGTTGAACCCGGCGGCGATCACCCCGGCGATGTAGACGCCCGGCACGTTCGTCTCCATGGTGGCGCGGTCGTGGTCGGGGATGCCCGTCACGGGGTCGGTGTGTACGCCGAGGCTGTGCAGGAGGGTGCGGTCGGGGCGCCACCCGGTCATGGCGAGCACCCAGTCGCAGGGGACCTCGGTGGCCGCGCCCCGATCATCGCGCACGATCGCGGCCGTACCCGGGCCCAACCTCGCGACCCGCGACCGCCAGTGCATGGGGATCTCGCCGCTCGCGATGCGGTTGTCGATGTCGGGGCGCACCCACGGCTTGACGCCCCGGTCGAAGACGTCCAGGAAGTGCACCATCCGCACACGCACCCCGTTGCGGTAGAGTTCCAGCGCGGCCTCGACGGCCGAGTTTCCGCCGCCCACGACGATCACTTCCTGGTCGAAGAACGGGTAGGGCTCCTTGTAGTAGTGGATGACCCGGTCGTGCGGCTGCTCGTCCTCCTGTTCGAGGCGGTTGGGCTTGCCGAAGCCGCCGGTGGCGATGACGACGGAGCGGGTTCGGATCCGCACCCCGGGAGCGCGCGTGTGGAGGATGAATTCACCAGCCGGATGGCGCTCAATCCCGGTCACTTCTTCGTACTGCCGCACCTTCAGCTCATGATGACCCACCACATGCCGGTAGTACGCCAGCGCCTGCTGCCGCGTCGGCTTCGCTTCCGGAATCGTGAACGGCACGCCCCCGATCTCCAGCCGCTCCGCCGTCGAGAAGAAGGTCATGTAATACGGGTAGTGCGTCAGCGATTCCGTGATGCAGCCGCGGTCGAAGACGGCGTACGAGAGCCTCCGCTCCTTGGCGGCCACCGCCGCGGCCAGACCGCAGGGTCCGGCCCCGACGATTGCCAGGTCCAGTGGGTCGGTCATTCTCAGCTGATCGGCCGCCCCTGACGCAGCACGACCTCGCCCGGCAACGCGTCCGTGAACTCGCCGCCATCCACCGTCAGCACCCCGTTCACCATCACGTAGTCGACCCCCTCGCTGTAGAGCGCGGGTTCGAGCACGGTCGCGCGGTCCTGAATGCGGTCGTAGTCGAAGATGACGAGGTCGGCCTTGTACCCTTCGCGCAGCAGCCCGCGGTCCTCCAGCCCGATGATGCGCGCCGGCAGCCCGGTCATCGACCGGACCGCAAACGGCAGCGAAATCGCGTTCAGCTCCTTCACGTAGCGCGAGATCTTGCGGGTGAACGCGCCGAAATGCCTCGGGTGCGCCCCGGGGACCGACGCGAAGCCGGGAACGCCCTCGATCCCGCTCACGCCCGCGTCCGACGCCGTTGCGGTGTACTCCTGCCGGTAGTAGTTGACGACGTCCATGTCGTGCATCCCGTAGCCGCGCGTCCGCGCCCCGCCGAGCAGGCCCGGATAGCCGTTGAGCGCCATGTGCACGACCACCTCCTGGTATGTCATGCCCATCTCGGCGCCCAGGTCGGCGAGCGTCCTGCCCACGAAGTCGCGGTCGGGGTAGTCCACCACCACCACCCGGTCGGCGCCGCCGTTGTGATCGACGATCCAGGCGATGTCCCGGTCGACGAGGGCGCGGGCGGCGGGGTCGTTCCAGCGCCGTGTCAGGTGCTCACGCGCGTTGTCGAAGATCCCATCCGTGTTGTAGACGGGGCTGTCGCGTCCGCCGCTGGTGTCGACGGTGTCGTGCACGAGGCTCCACCGCGGGATCATCGGGCGCGCGCCGCCGCCGAAGGTCTCGTAGGGATAGACGTCGAGGTAGACCTCCAGCCCCTCGGCCCGGGCCGCGTTCACGACGACCGTGTCGTGGGCCGAGCGCCCGAAGCTGGAGCGGCCGCGGGACTTGTGATGGCTGGCAACCACGCGGATCCCGGTCTCGCGCGCGATGTTGATCGTCTCCTCCAGCCCCTGCAGTCCGTCGACCGGCCAGTCGTCGACCATGCTCGGCAGCTGCCAGAGCGGCATGATCGCCTCGCTGCGCTGGTGCGCGACGTAGAAGCCGTCGTACGGCGCCACGACCGACGCGAGCGCAACGATTTCCTCGGGCTCGCTGAAGCGGGCGGGCCGGTATTCGACGCCCGCGCCGAGTCCCCACGCCCCTGCCTCCATCCCCTGCCGAACCAGCTCCTGCATCCGCGCGATTTCCCGCTCGGTTGCGGGGCGCTCGTAGTCGCCGCCCATGACGGAGTTGCGCACCGTGCTGTGGCCCACCATCGGGACGAAGTTCATGGCGTGGCCCTGGGACTGGAGCGCCTCCACTTCCGAGCTGATCGGCCAGCGGATGTTGCGGCCGTCGGGGCCCCCGATCACGGTGGTGAGTCCTTGGCTGTTCAGGCTCCTGGCGCGCCGCGGCTGCAGGTAGTCGGAGGTCATGGCGCGGTCGGCGTGCGAGTGCAGGTCGATGAAGCCGGGGCTGACGTACATGCCGGTGGCGTCGATCTCGCGCTGGGCGGTGGCGCCGGGCATGCGGCCGATGCGGACGATCCGGTCGCCGTTGATGGCGATGTCGGCGCGGAACCAGTCGTTGCCGGTGCCGTCGAGGACGCGGCCGTTGCGGATGAGGATGTCGTAGTTCTGGGCGGTGACCGTGGCGGGAGCGATGAGCAGGGGGGCGGTCAGAAAGCCGATATGTAAGGTATATATTACTAAATGTCGCGTGCGCTTTACGTTCTTCATCTCTCGATCATCCTTCCCACGATGGCCTGGCCCGGCATGGCACCCTCCACGTTCTCGCTGTCGCGAACGACGAACTCGCCGCCCACCAGCACATGCATCACGCCGACGGAATATGACAGATCCTCCTCGAACGTTGCGGTATCGATGATCCGCTCGGGGTCGAAAACTGTGATGTCGGCGTCCATCCCGACCTGCAGCCGCCCCTTGCGCGCCGCCTGGTCCGTCATCCCCTCCAGCCGCCGGGCGGGCATGATGGTGATCTTCGCCAGCCCGTCCATCAGCGGCATCAGCCCCTCGTCACGCACA
>JAPOOQ010000243.1 GCA_026713345.1 Gemmatimonadota bacterium
CAGCCAGTAGGTGAAGGTGGCGCCGAAGTCCGGGTTGGGCGCGACGAACGAGGTCGTGCCGAGGGTCGGCTGGCCGGTCGCCTGGAGCGGGGTGTTGGGGACGTACCACCAGGCGTCCCGCACGGGGAACAGGGTCGCGTCCGCCACCAGCGCGCCGGCGGCCATCTCCCTGAGCGGCGCGTAGTCGTCCAGGATGTAGAAGCCGCGGCCGAAGGTCGCGCCGACCAGGTCATCGTCGCGGCGCTGGATCTCCAGGTCGCGGAACGAGATCGTGGGAGCGCCGCTGCCCAGCAGGACCCAGTGGTCGCCCCCGTTCGTCGAAAAATAGATGCCGTGCTCGGTGCCGAGGAATAGCAGATCGGGACGCTCGTGGTCCTGTTCCACCGACCAGATCACGATCCCGTCGGGCAGGTCGCCGGCGATCGAGCGCCAGCTGCGGCCGGCGTCGTTGCTCTCGAAGAGGTAGGGCGTGTAGTCGCCCTCCTTGTGGTTGTCCGGCGCAACAAAAAACGTTGCGCGGTCGTGTTGGGACGCCTTGATGTCGTTCATGAATGCACGCTCGGGCACGCCCGGCAGCGCCGCCGCCTGGCGCCACGTCGCCCCGCCGTCCTCCGTCACCTGCACCAGCCCGTCGTCGGTCCCGACGAAGATGACGCCCTCCGCCACCGGCGACTCCGAAATCGCCGAAATGGTTGAATACAAGGACATTGCGGTGTTCCCGTACAGGGCGTCCACGCTGCGCACTCGCCCCGCCATCGGCAGCTCGTAGCGGTTGTCGTTGCGGGTGAGGTCGCCGCTCACGGCTTGCCACGAACTGCCCCGGTCGTCGCTCCGCCACACCCGCTGCGAGGCGTAGTAGATCCGGCCTTCCGCGTGGGGGCTCGCAATGACGGGGCTGTCCCAGTTCCAGCGCTCGGGCGGGTCGCCGGGGGCGGGCAGCGGACGGATGTTGATGAGTTCGTGATTGACGAGGTTGACCCGCTGCAGATTCCCCTGCTGGGACTGGATGAAGGCAATGGCGGGATCGGCCGGGTCGAACGCGGCAGCGTACCCATCGGCGCCCAGCGGCGCGTACCAGTCGTGGTTGCGCACGCCCTCCACGTTCATCGTGCGCGACGGCCCGTGGAGCGTCCCCAGGTCCTGCGCGCCGCCGAGGATGTTGTAGAACGGCTCGGAATTGTCGAGCGCGAGCTTGTAGAACTGCGAGACGGGCAGATTGGGGAAGTGCCGCCAGGTAGTCCCCTCGTCGAAGGTCTCGTAGAGCCCCGCGTCGGTCCCGGCCAGGAGGTGGCGGCCATTCGCCGGATCGATCCAGAATGCGTGATTGTCGCTGTGTTTTTCGCGGCCCGTCCCCAGCTCGGCGAAGGTGGCGCCCCCGTCGCGGGTCACGTGCACGAAAACGTCCATCTGGTAGACGAGATCGACGTCGTGCGGCGACGCCTCGATCTCCTGGTAGTAGTGCGGCCCGGTGCCGCCCGAAATGTAGGAATTGCGGCGCTCCCAGCTCTCGCCGCGATCGGTGGAGCGGTAGAAGCCGCGGTCGCCCTGGCCGGCCTCGATCGTCGCGTAGACCACGTTGCGGTCGGCGCCCGAAACGGCCAGCCCGATCTTTCCCATATCGGCATCCGGAAGCCCGCGACCCACCCGCCGCCACGTCCGCCCCCCGTCCGTCGACTTGTGGATCCCCGACCCGGGACCGCCCGCCAGCAGCGCCCACACGCTCCGCCGCCGCTCGTACGTCGCTGCATACATGATGTCGGGGTCGACCGGGTCGAACTCCACGTCCGTCACGCCGGTGTTCCCGTCGACCGTGAGCACCGGTTCCCACGTCTCGCCCCCGTCCTCGGTCCGGTACAGCCCGCGCTCACCTCCCGTCGACCACAGCGGCCCCTCCGCCGCCACGAACACGACGTTCCCGTCCCGCGGATCCACCAGGATCTTCCCGATGTGCTCCGAGGCGGCCAGCCCCATGCGGCGCCAGCTGCGGCCGCCGTCGCGGCTCCTGTAGACCCCGTCGCCCCACGCCACATGCCGCCCGCTCACGTTCTCCCCCGTGCCCACCCACACGATGTCCGGATCGGACGGATCGATGGCGACATCGCCGATGGAATAGGACGGCTGGTCGTCGAATACGGGCGTCCAGGTGATGCCCGCGTTCGTGGTCTTCCAGACGCCGCCCGAGCCCACCGCGATGTACCAGGTGGTGGGATCTTCCGGGTGGACGGCGATGTCGGCGATGCGCCCGCCCATCAGCGCCGGGCCGATCCCGCGCAGCGCGAGGCCCTGGGCGGCCTCGTGGATGACGGCGGGGTCGGCGGATGGGGTCTGGGCGGTCTGCGCGGCCGCCCGCGGCGAGGTGCCGGTCGCGAGGGCCAGGGCCGCGACGGAAAGCGTCGCGAGAGCGAGGGTATCCATCCCGGGAGCGGTCAGCCGTCGGGCGGGGATCGCCGCCGTGAGGGGATGGTGGAGCGAGCGTCGGATCGTGGTGCGGTACATGCGCGCGGCCTCGGTTGCGGGGTGGGGTGGGGCGGCGGGGGACGCCGCGTGAGGTGGAAATGGACCCTGCGGGGGTGGTAGCCGCAAGGCGGGGGAACCTCGAAACAATCCCGGCCGGTCCGTGTACCGCACCACATGTGATCTCATCGACAGGAGGCGACGATCATGAACATCAATAGACATAAAGTCATCATCTCACTCGCCCTGCTCGCGGGCGGCACCGCGTCCTGTGACATCCCGCCCGTAGCGCCCGAAATCCCCACAGCCACGACCGTAGCGGTGGCCGCCGCCGACGGTGAGACTCCCCACCGATTCCAGTTCGACATCGTTCTGATGGACGAAGGCGCACGCGCGCTGCGCACCCGAATCCTCGCCCAGGCGGACCGCTGGGCCAGAATCGTGGATGGCAGTGACCTGGAGGACATCGAGTGGGGACCGGGCACAATCAGCTGTGGAGGCCTTGAGCACGATTTCCAGCAGGATGTGCTGGACGACGTGTTCGTCATGATCTCGGTAAGGGACTACGTCGCGGGACCCACCACCGGTTCCGGGGTGCGGATCTGCGGATTCCGCGAGTCCTCGCGCCTGCCTGTGTTCGGGTCCATCTTTCTCGACATTGAAGGGGTCCCCGAGGGCCACGTGGACGATGTGGTCCTCCACCATCTGGGACACATGCTGGGATTCGGCCTTTCCTGGGGGGAGCTGGACCTGCTGCGCAACCCGTCATGGAACAACGAGGGTGCGGACACGCACTTCACGGGTCGCATGGCAAACGCAGCCTTTGTCGCCGCGGGGGGTGCCAACTACGCGGGCCGCAAGGTCCCGGTCGAGAACTACTGGGAGAATGGCACGGTGGACTACCACTGGCGGAAAGCGGTGTTCGGTACCGAGCTGATGGGTCCGCGGCTGGACCAGCATGTCGCGGACCCGCTCAGCGCGATCACGATTCAGTCCCTGGCCGACATCGGCTATACGGTCAATCTGACGGAGGCGGACAGGTACATCGTGCCGGGCGCCAGCGCGTCGGCGCGTGCGGCGGAGGCCGGTCCCAATCTGACCGGAGATGTGGTGGCCACCCCGGCCGTCTTCTACGACCGGCATGGGCGCGTGGTTCGGGTGGTGCGGGACTGACGCCGCCGCGGGACTGGCGGCCAAGGCCCGAAGCGGGGGCGGACAGCGGGGGCGGACTTTTGGCGATTCGCCGGGTCCGTCCCCATGTTGTCCGCTGGGAGCTATCACATGTCCGATTCGTTCGCCCGGGCTCGCCCGCTCTCATGACTGCGCTGCCAATGACTACCGGTTGAAGCGACGTGTCCGACTCACCTGCTCAGAACCCCACCGGCCGGGGCCCGGCCTCCCGTGCCACCTGCCTCAACTGCGGGGACGCCCGCTCGGGCCGCTATTGTGCCCAGTGCGGCCAGAACGACCGCAACTACATGCGCGCCCTGCTGCCGATGTTGTGGGAGTTGATCCGCGAGGCCTTCGAGGTGGATTCCCGGGTGCCGCGGACCCTGGGGCTCCTGTTCTTCGTACCCGGGAGGCTGTCGGCCGAGTTCTCCCGCAACCGGCGGGCCCGGTACTCGTCGCCGATTCGCCTTTATCTCTTTGCGAGCTTCGTGTTCTTCCTCGTGCTGTCTCTGGCGGTACCCGACACCATGCCCGACGGAGCCGTGGAGTTGGGAGGCGACGACCTGAATGAAGCGGGCAACCCGGTGGAGGCAAACCCCGCACAGGTGGATCCCATCCTGTCGGTGAGCGCTCCCCAGCTCGCGGCGCTGAAGGTGGCGCTGAGACCGGGACAGGGCCAGAAGGTGGATGACATCCTCGGCCGTCCAACCACGGACTGGACGAGGACCGGGGTTGCGATGCTCGCCCGGCTGATGAGCTCGGAAGATCCGTTTGGACCGGGTGCCCCTGCGGACGCCGCCGATCTCGTCCCAGCCGAAGACCGGGATTCCGCTCTCGCGGCTCAGCCATCCCCACGCCGGCCCGGGCTCCTGGCCAGAGCGTTTGCCACCAGTGTGGTGGACCTCATGCACGATCCCGGGGTCTTCGCGCAGCGCTTCATCGGCAACATGCCGATCGCGATGTTCTTCCTGCTGCCGTTCCTGGCTCTGGCTCTGGCAGTCTGCTACTTCAGGAAGAGGCGGTACTTCGTCGAGCACCTGGTGTTCGCCATGCATGTGCAGATGTTCGTCTTCCTGGTCCTGTCGCTGGCGCTTCTCATTCCCTTCGGCCCGATCGGCGGGTGGGTAAATCTGGTTCTGATCCTCGCTCTGGAGGTGTACTATCTGGTCGCGTTGCGGCGTTTCTATCGCAACGGCTGGATCTGGACCCTGATCAAGGGGTTCACCGTACAGTGGCTCTATCTGTGGGTGTTGCTCCCGAGCTTCCTGGTCACCCTGTTCCTGACTGCCTGACCGGTGCCCGACTCCGCGTCCGACTCCACCCCCACCTGCCTCAACTGCGGACGCCCGCGCGGAGAACGATTCTGCGGCTACTGCGGACAGAACGACCGAAACTACATACGGTCGGCCTGGTCGGTCGCTGGGGACTTCCTGCGTGAGACCCTGGAGATCGACTCGAAGCTGCTTCGGACCCTGAAGCTGCTGGTCCGCCCGGGGCGTCTTTCGGCCGAGTTCTCGCGCAACCATCGCGCGAGCTTCATGTCGCCGGTGCGCATGTACCTGTTCGCGACCATCCTGTACTTCTTCGCGTTTGCGCGGGCGTTCTTCGGCGGCGTGGATACGGGGGCCATCGATCCGTCGCTGTCGTTCAGTGTGACCGGCGGAAACCTTGCGGGCGACAGTGTCGATGCGGCCGGCGCCGTGCTGGACAACCTCGCTCCCGAACAGGCGCAGGTAGACGCCCTCAAGACGCGATTGGAACCGCGGTACCAGCAGAAGCTGGACGATATCCTGAGCCGGCCCGAAGAGGCTGCCGGCGTCGGGACGATCCTCGCGTTTTCCGGGGACATGGAACCGAGAGCCCCCGGCGAAACCGGCTGGCTGGAGAAGGCGCTCTGGAGCCTGATGATCGACTTTGCCCACGATCCCGTCTTCTTCATGGAACGGGTCGTGGGGAACCTGTCGGTCTCCTTCCTTTGCCTGCTGCCCTTCCAGGCCCTCGTGTTCGCGATCATCCAGTTCAGGAAGAAGCGGTACTTCGTCGAGCATCTCGTCTTCCAGATTCACCTTCAGACGTTCTGCCTGCTTGCGTCCGCCATTCCCCTGCTGCTGCCGGCGGGCGCTATCGCCAACCTGGTCTGGCTCGCCACATCGGTGTGGATGTTGTACTACACGCTCGCGGCCATGCGACACTTCTACCGGGACGGATGGATATGGACCGCGATCAAGGGAATCTGCGCGCTCATTCTGTATTCGAGCCTGCTCATCCCGGCATTCATCGGCGCGGTGGCGCTGACGCTGTGAAGCACACACTCCTCGCCTGCCTGCTGGTCGTCTGCGCGCCGTCACCCGTTACACAATCGTTACAGTATCGTCGCGGGAATGCTAATCCGACCCGCGATCGATGATGGACAGCATGGTTACCCTCAAGCCGGCGACGGCAACCAAGAGGAGCTTTTCGAGACCTTGCAACCATCCAACGTCTTATCCTGGCTTACGGTCCCCGGTCCACGGCGCCGCTGCGGACCGCTGGAGCTGGCCGCCGCCCTCCGGCGTCTTCATGAAGCGGGAATGCGGCGGGGCTACGTCCTGGTGGTTCCGACGCGGCTGACCGGCGAACCGATGGTGGATGAAGACGGTTCGGACGCCGGGGTTCGGTGGTGGGCAGGGGTCTGCGGTGCGATCCTCGCCGAGACGCGCCTGGGTGTTGTCCTCATCGACACCGCTGGTGGCGGGCCGGATGCGCGGCTCGTGCGCGACCTGGCCGAGCCACACCGCGAGAAGCACTGTGCGCGCGCCAGGGTCTTCGAGGACCTCTCGCGTCCGGAGCGCTCGGCGTTGACGGAACTATCCCGCGCGGTGTGCACCGGCCACCGGGGCCTGCTGGCCGAGGCCGGCACGTTCGGCACAGCGGCCTTCGAGCCGTGGCAACTTCAGGTCGCGCTCCGCGCCGAAGCGGTGGGTGACCTCCTGGACGATCCTGTGGCGGAAGTGTTGCCGGCGATCGCCTGAGCCCCCGATCGAGCCCTCCCCGGGCCGGTCATTCTCGTGGCCGATGGCAACGTCCACTCGTCGGTTTGGTCTACTTCCCCCGCGCGATGCACTCGATTTCCACCTTCGCGCCCAGCGCCAGCCCGCTGCCGGCCATCGCGGAGCGCGCGGGAGGTTCCATGCCCTCGAAGTAGGTGACGTAGACCTCGTTCATCGCCGCGTAATCGGCGATGTCGGCGAGGAAGACGGTGCACTTCACAAGGTCCTCGAAGCCGAGTCCCGCCGCTTCGAGGACACGCCCGATGTTGTCCATGGTTGCGCGGGTCTCGGGGCCGACGCCGCCCTCCACGACGCGTAGCTCGCCGGTGGGCGGGGTGCCGATTGCGCCGGAGAGGAAGACGAGGTCGCCGACGCGGACGGCGGGGGTGAAGACGGGGAGCCGCGCGACGCCTTCCGGGACGATGTGTTCGATGGGCGTGGGATCGCTCATTGCGCCGCCTTCCTGTTGTGCGCCTTCGCCGGTTGCGGGGGCGTCCCCGCAGGCGGCGGACACGGCCAACGCGGTGACGCAAAGCATCACGCAGACGCCCTTGGACCGTCGGTGCATTTTGCGCCATCTACCGTGCATAACGCACCATTCCGCCCACGATCGTCAACTCCACGCGCGCATCCGCCAGCTCCGCGTCGGGCACGGTGAGGATGTCGCGGTCGATCACCACCACATCGCCCAGCTTGCCGACCTCGAGCGAGCCCTTGTACTCCTCCTCGAAGGCCGCGATCGCGTTGTTGATCGTGTAGCTGCGCAGCGCCTCGGCGCGGGTCATGTTCTGCTCCGGGTAGAAGATCGACCCGTCGACGGTCAGGCGGGTGACCGAGGAATGGAAGCTGGCCAGCGGATCGATGTCCTCCACGGGGACGTCCGTCCCGTTGTTGATCAGCACGCCCGCCTCCATGAACGACCGCCACAGGTAGGTCCGCTTCTCGGCGCGATAGTCGCCCAGGCGGGCCGGGATCCACGGCGCGTCGGAGGTGGCGTGGACACCCTGCATCGACGCGTGGATGCCCAGTTCGGCGAAGCGCTGCACGTCGTCGGG
>JAPOOQ010000244.1 GCA_026713345.1 Gemmatimonadota bacterium
CTCCGACCTCGTCGGTGAGGCGACCGAGCGGATCCGGCACGACGCCGTTGCCGCTGGCCTCCCTGACGACGACCGTCCCCTTCGCGACGGCGGCACCGGCGCACGCGCCTATGCCGAGGCTGTGGCCGTGTATCTGGCGTTCGCGGTGAGCAAGGTCGTGAACATCGGTTCAGCGATCGCTTCCTGGATGAGTGACCGCGGGGCGTTTCGGGAAACCTTCGCCCGACAAGCGATCCCAATGGTGTGGGACTATGCCGAAGCCAACCCTTTCGCGCGCGCAGGTGGTAGTTTGGCGACAACCCTGGACAAGGGCGCCAGGGTGATTGACGCGTTGCCTTCCCGGGGAATCGGATCAGGTCAGCAACTGGACGCGGCGACGCATTCGATGGGCATAGGCAAGTTGGTCTCAACTGATCCTCCGTACTACGACAACATCGGGTACGCAGACCTCTCGGACTTCTTCTATGTCTGGCTCCGCCGGTCGTTGAAGTCAATCTTCCCCGGTCTGTTCGGTACGATGGCCGTGCCGAAAGCCGCGGAGCTTGTCGCCACACCGTACCGTCACGAAAACAAAGACTCGGCGGAGGCTTTTTTCCTTGAGGGGATGACCAAGGCCCTGCACAGAATCGCCGAACAATCGCATCCGGTGCTTCCGGTCACCATTTACTACGCCTTCAAACAGTCGGAAACGAAGCGCGACACTGGAACCGCCAGCACTGGATGGGAGACATTCTTGGACGCTACCATTCGATCAGGCTTGGCCATCACCGGCACGTGGCCGATACGGACCGAAGGGGCTGGTAGGATTCTTGCCAAAGGCACCAATGCGCTCGCCTCCTCCATCGTCCTCGTCTGCCGCCGACGCCCCTTCGACGCCCCCCTCGCCACCCGCCGCGAATTCCTCACCGCCCTCCGCTCCGAACTCCCCAACGCCCTCCACCTACTCCAATCTGGCAACATCGCCCCCGTCGACCTCGCCCAGGCGGCCATCGGCCCCGGCATGGCCATATACACCCGCTACGGGAAGGTATTGGATGGCTCTACCGGAAGCTTGCGATCGGATAGCGGTACGCGGCTCGACTATGGACGCTTTAGGTGGCCAAGAGCAGCCTGACAAGACATTCGCGACTCGGGTGGGTCGGCCTGGCACCCTATTTCTGTGCCTGTGAATCTTCCTGCGGCGCATAGATTGTCACCAGGAACTCAGAGCCACCAATCATCCGGTAGTCGGGTGTCCGGCCCGATAGCTCGAGGCTATTCTCCACGATAATCCGCATCCCCTCCCCGCGCTTGTCCATCAGTGTCCTGCGATCGGTGGTCAGCCACGGAAGCTCCGAAGGCACTGGGCACTTGGCCAACAGGCTGCTCAGGACTTCGTTTCGGGACGACTGGATATGTAGCAAGTTCTCAGGTTCCAACGTGTTTGGGATCTCACCGGGAGAGTATAGTTCCAGCCGGTCGGTGAACAGTCGCAACCGGATCTTGGAGCCGTGGATAGAGTAGTCGCGGTGCGCGACCGCATTGACCACCGCTTCGAAGACCGCCGTCATGTCGAACTGCGGCCGGTCGACGCGCCCCAACTGCTTGAACGCTGCCACCTTCATGTTCTTCGCCACGAACCGGCAGGCCTCGTCCACCTGCCGATCAAGCGGTCCGGATATGTCGGCGGCATCCAGTTGGTACACCTCCTCCTCACCCTTTGGGCGCACTCGGTCACCTCTGTACGCCACAGCCTGGACGAAGGCATTCGGAAGCCAACGACGAGCATCGCGAGCAGCCATCAGAACCCCGGCGACCGTCGGCCGTAGCACGCCATCCTCGTCTTGCCGAGCCATCCGCAACTTGGAAAGCAGGTCATTCCCCTCGTCCCGAGTTCTCTGAGTGCGAAACCGTTCCCACAGATCGGGTGCCAAAACATCTATTGTGGCGTCAGAAACCACCTGTTCATCGAATCGGATCATTCGGGTCTGACTGCGCTGCTGGAACAGCCTAGCCAAATAGTCGGGGGACATCGCGCGTTTCTCGTCCGCGACGCGGTGAAGATAGCCTGCCGGACTCCGGTGCACGAAGAGGCTGCGCCTGACCTCCACTTTCACTACCGCAAGCTCCTCTCCGGTGGTGCTTGGCAGCCACAGGCGATCAACGATCGGATCCAGGGTGGGTTCAACCAACTCGGTGCAAACGTGGCGAACGAAACCCACCACGCTATCCAGAAGGTGAAGCGGGATCCCCACAATTTCGCGGGGCCGGTCACTCACCCCGAGCACGCAGACACCGCCATGACTGTTGGCGAACGCCGCCAACTCATCCGCGAAGTTGCTCGCACGCGGGCCCGTCACCTGCTCCTTTCTGAACCTCACTTCCTTGAGCTCCAAGAAACTGCTCTCACCGAGCCGGATCTGATCCAATAGTTCCCTTCGGCTGTCAAGCACGGGCCGACTCCGGTCCCAGTCTCCGGTAGCGGGACTCGAAGGCCTCACGACCCCCCTCCATAACGCGGCAGATTTCGTCCCGGATATCCTGGTCCTGTAGACTTCCCGCCTGCGAAACCACGCACTGGCCAGCCTTGAACTCCATTGCGTGCAGCATCTCCGCATCACCGTTTACGACGATATTCGGGTTGTGAGTCACGACGATGATCTGCCTTCGCAGCTTGTTTTCGCGAATCTGCCGAACCACTAGGTCGTAGATCAGGTGGTTGTCCAGGTCATCTTCCGGCTGATCAAGCACGAGTGGTTCGGCTCCGTACGCCAGGAGGAAGGCCAGCATTGCCGCAGCCCGCTGACCGGCCGATGCTTGGCCAATTGGCCGAAAATCCTTGCCATCGCTGCGGCGACTGTACTCCACGTTCAGTCCGTCCTCCGGGAACCACGCCCAGAGCCGGTCGAGAAGGGTGGGATCCCGCTCGGATTCTCGCTCGAGGTAGTTGTTGAAATGGCCTCCGAAACCACCTTCGCCACGGCAAGCGGACTCCCAACGCTGTTTGAGCCGTTCCAAGCGCCGTTCCAGCTCCGTGCCGCGTTCCACAGCGTCGATTGGCAGATTGTGCAGCAACTCCCCCACAATGCCCTTCGCTCTCCCGCTCTCATACTTCAGGATGTCAGGCTCGAAGCGATCGTCCTTTACCCCCAATTCATCCCGCAACGACCTCTCTATTGTGCGAGCATCATCACCATACCGCTGGACCGAAATACGGACGAAATCGTTCTGGGCCAGCGCCTGCTCCAGAAACCGTTCACGACCTTCACTAATCGTACGGCGGGCCGCCTGGATTTGACGGTGACATTCTTCGGACTCTTTGACCCGACGGATGCGTTCTTCCCGTTTTGACTCAAGCACCTCCCTCTGTTCCGTCAGCCGCTGGCGTTCCTGAACCAGTTTTCCGTACTCTGCCGGGTCGCTCACCCCCGCCGACACTAGCTCCCGCACGAGGTGCTGGTAGTCGGCTTTCGCCCAGTCCAGAGCCTCCTGCCATGAGCTACCAGACAAGGTCTCCTGGTGCTTCTCCGATGCCTCACGCAGCCGGGCGGCTGTGTTCCGCAGTTCGTCCGTCGCTGTATCGACAGCAGCACCCAATGCCCGGATGACCAGCCGGAAATCTCCGTCCGCCTCGGACTCACCGATTGCCATCCCCTCGGGCAGACTCTCCAGTTCAATTTCGTTGGCCAGGTCAGCAACCCGGCGAGCCGCGTCGCCAACCCCTGCGAATTGGCGGTCTGCCTCCCTCTCTTGTCTGACACGTGCTCGGTACGCCCGCAGGACGGCCGAATGGTCGCTCGTCTCGAATTGCTTCAGTTTGCGTCCAACATCCTCCAAGCCCACCGCGACTTCATCCGCGCGGGCCAATTGGCCCTCCAGTTCGCGAATGCGGGCTCTGGACGTGAAGTACCTGTTAGTCGATTCGTCCAGTTGGCTATGCAGTCGCGATGCGCCCGCGGCCTCATCAATCAACGGTAGGAGCGCGGGCCGACTCTCGCCTGCCAGTTCGGCAATCTGCCCCTGGCTGAAGATGCGTACGGGAAACCGGCTCGGGCCAACGGATTGCGACGAGGACTCGACCCACTCTGCATCCGGCGCCTCGTCCTCAACGCGGATCGTAGCCGCGTTGTCACCGCGTCGCCATGTGACGCGATGCCGGATGCCATCGCGTACCACAGTCCAGTGGATGGCAGTGCCGTCCTTCAGGGCACCATCGTCCGCGCGGTTCTTGTACACTCTGTTGAACCGCTCAAACGTGGAGCGCGGGATGCTGCCCTTCTTCAAACGCAGAATGTCCCCGTCCCGTCGCGTCGCAAGTCTCAAGGCGTGGATAATCGTTGACTTGCCCGTTCCTCGGCCACCCACAATGGCGTTGAGGAGGGGACTGAAACGCAGCCCGGCCGGTTGGCCACGGCCCATGTACCGCGCATCGCCGATCTGAATCGACTCGATGAAATAATGTGGGACGGCAAACGGGTCCAAGGGCTCACCGTCACAGCGCCGGATCGAGAACCGATTCCCGTCCAGCAGCGCCAGCCGAAGACCATCGAGCGAAGGGGGCCCCGCCATCTTCACCCAGGTATAGTGAGAGCCGGGAAACCGGTCCGTGTCAGCCCGGTATGGTGGGTGAAAGTCCGATCCCACGACCTCGGTCCACACAGTATTGAGTTGCCGGTACACCCCGGGCTTACCGGAGCCGGGATCGAACGTCTCCATGGCGAGAATCCCTTCCACTTCAAGAACCTGCGCTACCGTAGTGGAATCGATCTCTGGAGTCCTACCACTATGTGTCTTGAGGCGAAGCAATCCCTTCTTTTGGTCGACGTGCGCCGGGATAGGGATGCCACCCGCACTGAGAACCGTTTCTACGACTTCGACGGCAGACTTGCGAGTAACACCGTCGCTGTGTCCTCTAGTTCCCTCGTATGACACGGCGCCCAACAGGGTATCGATGTCGGCTGTCCTAGTCTGTGGTCCAAAAACCGCCAAGAGGTGGAAGCCACCGTTGACGGACAACTCCACGCCAGGAAATAGGTGCAACGGTCGGAAGCCCACAGGACGTTCTTCCTCCATCTCGGCGAGTGCCTCGTTGAGTTTGTCAATCCAACCGCCGGAGTTGTGGTCGGTGACCGCCACACAGTCTACTTCGGCCCGCATGAAGCCAAGCAACCAGTCTCTGGGTGTGACCGGTGCCGACGTGGCAGGATCCGGCTCTCTTGCGTCCACCGACGCCGGTGTGTGCGTGTGGAAATCAAACTTCCACCAGCGTGCACCCGGGTACGGCCATCTGGTATCCTGACCGATCGAAGCGCTCACCACCCCCCCTACCTCAGCGGATCCACAACATCGAGAAACGGAAACCGGTGAAACCCGGTGTCCCGCGTGCAGATCCTGCTCACCCCGTGCTCACGCATCAGAACCGCCGTATGCAGGTCGTACATCTGGTTCCCGCGAACATCCGGCAGTTCCTCCACCGTCTCCTCCAGCACGGCCGCGTGCCGCCGCGTCGGAAGCAGCAACGCAATCCCCGGCGATCCCACCAGCGCGGCGACGAATCCGCCCGCCTCCGCTGGGCTCCACGGCGAATGGAAGACTCGACGGTGCGTGCTCGCCCGAAGGAACTCGTAGCAGATGTTCCAAGTGAGGAACGCGGGCGAGGGACTGCGCCGGGCACCCTCGATCCATCGCCGACAGGGTTCATGATGCTCGGAGTCCCGGTCCGCCGCGTAGAGGAGCACGTTGGTGTCGAATACCAGCACGTCACTCGCCCTCCATCACCCCGTACAGCTCTTCGCGGTTCGAGATGTCGACCTGCTGGCCGCCGCTCTGCCAAGACGGGAGAGGCGCCACGGAACCGTGATCGGCTCCATCGGTGCCGGGGTCCGCAAGCACCCGCCTCAGCCCCGCCTCCACCAGCGCTGACATGGTGGTCTCGCGGCGCGCCGCCTCCTCGCGCAGGCGCCGCATGACCGTGTCGTCTATGTTCAGAGTCGTCTTCATACAGGTAACCATACTGATTGTATGGCGATATGGCAACCCAGAGCCGGGCATCCCCCGAACTCCCACCGCCCCCTATCTTCGTTGGTGCCGGGAACCCCGTCAATCGCCGCACCCACAGCAACTCAACAGCCAGATCGACTCGCCTCAGTGAAACTCGAAGATCTCCAGCCCCACTCCCGCGTGGAAGGGATCCACCCTGAACGGCCCGTCACGGTCGTCTCTACGAAATGGCTGGGCTCCCACGCGATCGAGGTGACCTACCGGACCCCATCAGGCGATGTCGCGACCGGGGTCGTCTACCGGGCCGACGAACCCGACCTTGAATCCGCTGGCAAACCCATCCCCTGGACCTTCGACGCCGACGGCGCTCTCTTCCGCCTCGTCTCAGAAGCCCACCGGATCCGTCTCGCCCACCTCTTCGATCCCCTGCTGGCGGTCCACACTTCCCTCGTCGAGCCGCTGCCCCACCAGATCACGGCCGTCTACGAGTCGATGCTTCCGCGCCAGCCTCTCCGCTTCCTTCTCGCGGACGATCCCGGCAGCGGCAAGACGATCATGGCCGGCCTTCTGATGAAGGAGCTGATCGCCCGGGGCGACCTCCAGCGCTGCCTGGTCGTGTGTCCCGGGAGCCTGGCGGAACAGTGGCAGGACGAACTGGAGAGCCGCTTCCAGCTCCCCTTCACCCTCTACAGTGGCGACAAGCTGCATGCTGCCCGGTCCGGCAACTGGTTCCAGGAGAACGACCTGGTGATCGCGCGCCTCGACATGCTCTCCCGCAACGAAGAAGTCCAGGCACTGCTTCAGGCCCCCGACTGCGGCTGGGACCTCGTGGTCTGCGACGAAGCCCACAAGATGTCGGCAAGCTACTTCGGCAAGAAGATCAAGTTCACGAAGCGCTACCGACTCGGGCAGCTTCTCGGCCGTGTCACTCGCCACTTCCTCCTCATGACGGCAACGCCGCACAACGGCAAGGAGGACGACTTCCAACTCTTCATGGCTCTGCTGGACGGGGACCGCTTCGAGGGCCGCTTCCGCGCAGGCGTCCACCGGTCGGACACCTCGGATCTGATGCGCCGGATGGTGAAGGAAAGGCTGCTGAAGTTCGATGGCACACCGCTCTTCCCCGTGCGCCGGGCCTACACCGTCCCCTACAAGCTGTCCCAGGCCGAGGCTTCCCTGTACGGCGCTGTCACCCGGTACGTGCAACAGGAGTTCAACCGTGCCGAGAGGCTCGGAGGCAAGAAGCGGACGACCGTCGGATTCGCCCTGACGCTCCTTCAAAGACGCCTTGCCTCTTCGCCCGAGGCGATCTACCGCTCGCTTCGCCGTCGGCGTGAGCGATTGGCGAACCGGCTCACGGAGCTGGAGGATCTCCTTCGGCAAGCCTCAGTCCAAGCCACACCCTTGTTCGCTGGCCCCGAATTCGACCTGGAGGACTTGGAGGATCTGGAGGACGCCCCGGAGGACGAAGCGGAGGAGCTCGAGTCCGAGGTCCTGGACCAGGCAACGGCGGCTCAGTCGAGCACCGAGCTTCGGGCTGAACTCAAGACACTCAAGGAACTCGAACGCCTCGCACGACAGGTGCTGAGCCGAAGCGACGACACCAAGTGGCGTGAGCTGGCAGGCCTGCTGGCGAAGATCTTCACACCCACCGCGCTGGCCAGCCGGGTCAAGGAGCGCAAAGCTGACTACGGAGCCGGCGAGATACCGCCACTCCAGCCGTCTCCGGGTCAGAAGCTGGTCATCTTCACCGAGCACAAGGACACCCTCGACTACCTGCACGATCGTATCAAGACACTGATCGGGAGGACCGAGGCCGTGGTCGTGATCCACGGTGGCCTGAATCGGCGTGACCGCCTCAAGGCGCAAGAGGCATTCCGTCACGATCCCGAAGTGAGGGTGCTGCTGGCCACCGACGCCGCCGGCGAGGGGATCAATCTGCAGCGCGCCCACCTGATGGTGAACTACGACCTTCCGTGGAACCCCAACCGCCTGGAGCAGCGGTTCGGTCGCATTCACCGAATCGGCCAGACCGAAGTCTGCCACCTGTGGAATCTTGTCGCCGACGACACACGCGAAGGCGAGGTCTACCGGACGCTGCTCGACAAGCTGGAGACTGAACGGCGGGCCCTGGGCGGCCAGGTGTTCGACGTGCTGGGGCAGGGTCAGTTCGAGGGCCAACCACTGAGGAATCTGCTGGTCAAGGCGATCCGGTTTGGAGAACGGCCGGATATCCGCACCCACCTGACCACTGTCGTGGATCAGGCACTGGACCGGGGCAGGCTGCGCGGACTCATGCACGATCACGCCCTGGTCCAGGACTCCATGGACACCAGCCGGCTGCACTTGGTTCGGGAGGAGATGGAACGCGCGCAGGCGCGCCGGCTTCAGCCTCACTTCATCGAATCCTTTTTCCTGGAGGCTTTCAGGAGTCTGGGCGGGTCGGCACGGCAGCGGGAGCCGCGTCGCTACCAAGTCTCCATGGTCCCGGCTGCGGTTCGGGCCCGAGCCCGCGAGATCGGGACCCGGGAACCGGTACACTCCCGGTACGAGCGCATCGTCTTCGAAAAGTCCCTGGTGGCGCCCAGGGGACAACCGAGTGCCGCGTTCGTATGTCCCGGACACCCGCTCCTCGACGCGGTGCTCGACCTGACGCTGGAACGAAACCGTTCACTGTTGAAGCGAGGTGCCGTGCTTGTCGACGACGGCGACCACGGGCTGGAGCCACGCGTCCTCCTCTACCTCGAAAACGCCATTCAGGACGCTCGTCCCGCATCCGAGGGCGAGGGACGGACCATCTCCAGGCAGATGATCTACCTGGATCTGGGGCCGGATGGGGTCCGAGGTCACGTTCGGTACGCTCCGTACCTCGACTTCCGGCCGCTGGCTGACGACGAGCCGCCACCCGGCGAGATCCTGGCCCGACCGGAGTGCGCGTGGATCAACAGGGAGATCGACAGCCGAGCGGAGGCGTATGCGGCCGAGCATGTCGTCCCCCAGCACCTGGCCGAGATTCGCGAAACGAGAAAGGCTGCCATCGACAGGACCGAAGCGGCGGTGAAGGACCGGCTTACCAAGGAGATCTCGCATTGGGATCACCGCGCCGAGCAGCTCAAGCTGCAGGAAGCGGCGGGTCGGCAAGACGCGCGCTTGAATTCGCGTGAAGCTTCGAATAGGGCCGACCAGCTTCAGGAGCGGCTTTCGACCCGGATCGAGGAATTGGA
>JAPOOQ010000245.1 GCA_026713345.1 Gemmatimonadota bacterium
CGAAGGGGTCTTCGGGATTCGCCACATGGGTGCGGAAGTCGCGGCCCATCCCGGCCGAGAGGAGGTCCTCCCACTGGAAGACGCGGTCGTCGTACCAGAGGTCCTCCTCGCCCACGGTGACCAGGTGGTTCAGCTCGGGCAGCTCGACGAGGAGGTCCTCGAAAAGGTGGAGATAGTCGGTCCCATAGGCGTTCTCCGCCGTGACCGCGCACGCCGCGCCGGAGTGGCGGAGCATGTAGCGCAGCTCCGGGAGTGTGAGGCGGGGATTGAGCGGGACGATCGTCGCGCCGAGCTTCGCCGCCGCGAAGACCGAGACCGCGAACTCGGGCCAGGGCGGAAGCAGCAGGGCGATCCGGTCGCCGGGCTCGACCCCCAGGTTCGCCAGGGAGGCGGCGAGCGCGTCGGACCGGTCGTCGATCTCCCCGAACGAGACCGGCGCGTCGTCGGCCAGCAGGAAGGCGCCCCCGGGATCCCGGGTCGCCCTGAGGGCCAGGATCGAAGAGATCGTGTGATTCGGCGAGCGCTCGATCGGCGCCATGCATCCTCCAGTCCGTCAGTCCTCCACCACGGAACCCTCGATGATCCGGACCAGTTCGTCCTCCTGAACGGGAACGGTCGTCGCATCGCCTACTCCGGTGCGTCCGAGCTCCTCGAGACGCACGATATGAACTACACCCGAACGGGTCTTCTTGTCCCGGACCATCAGCGCGGCGAGGCGATCCGCGCACGCGAGCGACGGGTGGCTCGCCGGCAATCCGAACGCGCCCACCAGCGCGCGGATCTCGTTCGCGGTCCCCGCCGCGGTGACCCCAAGTTCTTCACCGATCCGGGCCTCGGCAACCATCCCCACCGCCACCGCGTGGCCGTGCGGGAGGGTGTAGCCGGATTCCAGCTCCAGCGCGTGCCCCACCGTGTGGCCGAAGTTGAGGATCTGGCGCCGTCCGGCCTCGAATTCGTCGCCCGACACGACCTCCGCCTTGAGCTCCACCGAGCGGACGACCGCGCGCTCCACGGCCTCTGCGTCGCCGTCAAGGAGGGCGCCCGCCCGTGAGGCGAGCCACTCCGCGTAAGGTGCGTCGAGGATCACGCCGTGCTTCACCGCCTCCGCATACCCCTGGGCCCGGAGCCCGACGTCCAGCGTACCCAGGAAGCCGGGATCGGCCAGGACGTCCGCCGGAGCGTGGAACGCCCCCACGAGGTTCTTCCCCGCCGGGTGGTCGACACCCGTCTTGCCACCGACCGAGGCGTCGATCATGGCCAGGGTCGTGGTCGGAAGCTGCACGAAAGGGACGCCGCGCAGGAAGGTTGCGGCCACAAAGCCCGCCAGGTCGCCCGTCACCCCGCCCCCCAGCGACACCACGCAGCAATCCCGTCCGAGGCGCGCGTCCATGAGCAGGTCGGTCAGGGCGCCCCAGCTGTCGCGGGTCTTGCTCGCCTCGCCGGGCGGGAAAAAGGCTGGCACGGGCTCCAGGCCGTGACTCGCGAGCGACGCGGCCACTTCGTCGTACCATAGCCGCGCCACGCGCTCGTCCGCGATGATTGCGCACCGTCCGGAGGCCGCTGCCGAGGCCACCACTCCGGGAAGCATCCCGCGCACGCCGCTCCCCACGCGCACGGAGTAGCCTCCGGACGAGGAGCGGACTTGTACTTCGCTGTAGCTGATCAGGGACCGTCTCCCCTTGCGCAGACCGTGGGCAAACCCCGTGTGGTACCGGTGGCGGCGACGCGCCGGGGCAGGGTTGCACGCGAGACCGCTTCTCCGGTTGTACCATCATCGGGCGGCCGCGCCGGGTCAAGACGCGGAAGGCCCCTCGCGGACAATACGCCGCCGACCGGGCTGGACTCCCCGTCCCCTGCACGGGCAACGCAGTCACCACTTCGGGGGTCAAAGGTTGTAGGTTGGTGAGGAGCGGGCTCCGTCCCCCGACCGGGGAATCCCGGCCCCCTTGCCAGTGCGCGCCATTTGTTCCCCGTGGCGCAATCGCTGAACGGAAGGAGGGAGTACAACGTGTTCAAGACCGCTGGAAGGATGATCCGCCGGGCGCGGATTCCGAGCGAGATCTGGTTCGGACTGCTCTTCCTGGCGACCGCGGGTGTCGGGCTCTCGGCCGGTGCGTGGCGCAACCTCTGCGCGGATTGTCCGTCGATCGCCCAGATCTACACCTACGAGCCGCGTCAGACGAGCAAGCTGTACGCCCGCGATTCCACCCTGGTGTGGGAGTTCGGCGAAGAGCGGCGCACGCTGGTTTCGCTCCCGAGTCTTCCTTCCTACGTGCCCCAGGCCTTCATCGCGATCGAGGATCGCCGCTTCTACTCGCACAACGGCCTGGACTGGCGTGGAATCGCCCGGGCAGGGCTTGAGGCGGTGCGCAATCGCTCCCTCTCGGGCGCCGGCGGCAGCACGATCACCCAGCAGCTCGCCCGCAACATGTGGACCGATCGCCTCGGCTTCGAGAAACGGCTGGTGCGCAAGCTGAAGGAATGGCAGGTCGCCATGGCGCTGGAACGCGCCTACACCAAGGACCAGATCCTCGAGGCATACATGAATCAGATCGGGTATGCCCATGGCTGGTACGGACTTGAGACGGCGTCCCGGAACTACTTCGGCAAGAGCGCGATCGACATGAACCCGGCCGAAGCCGCGTTGCTGGCCGCGATCGCGAACCGTCCGGAGCGCTACAGCCCACTCAACAACCCGGACGCCGGCCTGCAGCGGCGGAACCTGGTTCTGAACCTGATGGCCGAACAGGGATACCTCACGCCGGAAGAGGCCGCGCGCTGGAAGGGCGAGCCGGTCCCGACCGAGCGGGCCCGGAGGGTCGAGAACCAGGCGCCCTACTTCGTGGAATGGGTTCGCGGCATCCTCGACGACCGGTTCGGCAGGGAACTCTACACGGGTGGCCTCGAGATCTACACGACCCTTGATCTGGAGATGCAGGCAGACGCCCAGGCGGCGATGGAGGCCGGATGGGAGCGGATCGAGAACCGGCCCGGGTTCAGCCACACGACTTACGCGGAGTTCGCTGAAGCCAATCAGGGAGTGGACTACCGGGACATCCCCTATGTGCAGGGCATGTTCGTCGCGCTGGAACCGTCAACCGGGGCGGTTCGCGCGATGATCGGCGGGAGGGACCACGTCCACTCCAAGTTCAACCGCGCGACCGACGCGCAGCGCCAGGCGGGTTCGTCCTTCAAGCCGTTCGTCTACGCCGCGGCGCTGGAGAGCGGCATCCCGGCGTCCGAGGTGGTCACCGATGCGCCGGTCGTGCTCGACCAGGTCGACGGCACCACGTGGCGCCCATCCAACTATGACCCGGAGTTCCTCGGCGACATCACAATGCGCGAGGCCATGGCGAAGTCGATCAACATGGTCGCGATCAAGGTCGGGATGCGGGTGGGGCTCGCGGCCGTCGCTCAGATGGCCCGCCGAATGGGAATCCGCACCGAGATCGAGCCTTTCCCGTCGACGGCCATCGGAGCGGCCGAGGTCGTCCCGCTCCAGATGGTGGAGGCCTACGCGACGCTCGCGAACCTCGGCTCGCATGTTCGCCCCTTCCCGGTGCTCAAGGTGACGAGCCCGGCCGGCGAGGTCCTCTGGGAACCGAGGCCCGAACGTACACAGGAGCTTGATCCCCGGGTGGCGCGCCTTGGCGTTTCCCTGCTGGAGGAAGTCGTGCGGTCGGGGACCGGACATAACGCCATTCGCCTGACCGCGGGCCTCCCCTACGAGGTCCCGGCGGCCGGCAAGACCGGAACGACCAACGAGGGAAGCAACGTGTGGTTCCTTGGCTTCACCCCCAACCTGGTCGCGGGAGTGTGGTTCGGGATGGATCTGCCGGTATCGATCGTGGACAAGGCCACGGGCGGGGGGCTGGCGGCGCCGGTGTGGGGAGACTTCATGCGGCGCGTATACTACGGTGATCCGGAAACGGACGACGGAGCTGTTGCCGGCAGCCCGGAGCCCAACCCGCTTCTTACCATCCCGGAACCCTGGTCGATTCCTCCCGGACTTATCAGGCGCCGGGTGGACCGCAAGACCGGCCTTCTGGCCTCGAGGTGGTGTCCCGCCGAGGAAGCCTACGAGGAACTCTACCTGCCGGGAACGGAACCCACGGTGCCCTGCGACCTCCAGGCCCGGCCCATAGCCCGCACTCC
>JAPOOQ010000246.1 GCA_026713345.1 Gemmatimonadota bacterium
CGGCGGGGGTGGTGATGGGGGAACTGGGGCGGGGGAGGGGGAGGTGAGGGGGGCGAAGGGCGGCGGCGCCGTTGTCGTCGGCGCGGGACACAACGCGCTGGTCACCGCAGCGCTGCTCGCGCGTGGAGGGTGGAAGGTGTTGGTGTTGGAGCGGCGGGGGGTGGTGGGGGGGGCTGCCGCGAGCCAGGAGATCTTCCCGGGGTGCCGGGTCAACGTGGGCGCGCAGGACGCAGGGCTCTTCCGGTCGGGGATCGTGGCCGAACTGGGACTCGACGCCCACGGGCTTGAATGGATTCGGCCGCCCGCGCTGGCTACCTCGCTTGTCGGCGGCGGCGAGGCGCTAACCCTCTGGCGCTATCCGGGGAAGCCCGCCAGCGAGATCGCCCGCCATAGCCAGGCCGACGCGGCCCGCTTCCCCGAGTGGACCGCCTACCTGCGCTCGATGGCGCGCGCCCTGCGGATCGCCCTCGACCACCCGGCTCCCGCCCTGCACGACCTGACCGCCCGGGAGCGGCTCCGTCTCCTGCGACCCCTCCTTCGGGCCGGCAGGCTCGGCAAGCGCCACATGGTGGAACTGCTGCGCATTCTTCCGCTCCCGGCCCGCGACCTCCTCGACGACTGGTTCCGCTCGGACGCCCTCAAGGGGATGCTCGCCACCAGCGCCCTGCCGGGAGCCAGCCACGGCCCCAGCGCGATGGGCGGCGCCTTCCGGATGCTCTACCACGCCGCGGGAAGCGACCCTCACGGCTACCGTTCCACCGCGTTCGTGAAGGGGGGGATCGGCGCGCTCTCCGAAGCGCTGGCCGGCGCGGCACAGGCACACGGCGCCGAAGTCCGCACCGGCGCCGAAGTGGAGCGCATCCTGGTCGAGGACGGGGCCGCGACCGGGGTGCTCCTCGCGACCGGAGAGAAGATCGCCGCCCGTTGCGTGATCTCCGGCGCCGATCCCCGCCGCACCTTCTTCGAGCTGGTGGGCGCACCGCGGCTCGGCCCCGAGTTCAACCGCAAGGTGGCCAACATCCAGCTGCGCGGCACCACCGCCGTGCTCCACCTGCTCCTCGACGCGCTCCCACCCCTCCCCGACGCCGCTCAGCGCCTTGCAGGCCACACGCTCGTCGCCCCCACCCCGGACTACCTCGAGCGCGCCAGCGACGACGCCAAGTACGGCCGCTGCTCGGCCCGCCCCCACCTCGACATCGTAATCCCGACCCTCCACGACCCCTCGCTCGCGCCGCAGGGCCGCCATCTGGCCTCCATTCAGATCCGTTACGCGGCCGGCAACACCCGCGACACCCTCCTGGCCAACGTGCTCACCACCCTCGACGACTACCTCCCCGGCATACGCGACCGCATCCTCGACCACCGCCTCCTTACCCCGCTCGACCTCGAGACCGAACTCGGCCTGACAGGCGGCGACGAATACCACGGCCAGATGGGCCTCGACCAACTGCTCTTCATGCGCCCGATCGCGGGTTGGGCCCGCTACCGGACCCCTGTGAATCGGCTCTTCCTGTGCGGCTCCGGCACCCATCCCGGGGGCGGCGTCACGGGCGCTCCGGGCCTGCTTGCCGCCCGCGAGATCTTGCGTTATCCGGGGTAGGCCGTCAGGCTTCGATTAACTCACCATCCGCAATGCCACCGGGATGCAAATGAAGGTGCCGTTCTACCTGAGCAGCGTTTTCCTCGCGACCATCGCTTGCGCCGACCCGCGGGACCAAACGTCCCCGGGGGGAGACTCGACCGGGTTGGAAGCCGCGGTGCGTGACAGCGCCGATATTCGAATCATCGAAAACCCCCGGCCACCGGCAGGGTCCAGGCTCGATTGGCGGGTCGGCGCGGAACCTGCGGTCACGATCGGTTCGGTGGACGGTGAGGACCCGTATCTCCTGAGCCGGGTCCGGGGCGGGTTCACCATGCCCGATGGCCGGATCGTGGTGGCGAACGGCGGCTCGCACGAACTGCGCGTCTTCGATGCGTCGGGAATCCACGTGGCCACATGGGGACGGCGCGGAGAAGGACCCGGCGAGTTCAACCCTCTCCTCCAGGTGCATCGATGGCGCGGGGATTCGCTGCTTGCGCTGAATTCGCCCGCCAATCACTTCTGAAGACTTCCAGCAAATACCCCTGCCCGAGACCTTTCCCGCCTTCGCCGCGGCGACGGCCGACCTGGTGGATCACCTCTGGGTGCGGGAATACGAACTCCCCGGGGAAGGGGGCCCCAATCCGGTCTGGACCG
>JAPOOQ010000247.1 GCA_026713345.1 Gemmatimonadota bacterium
ACTCCCGCGGTGCGGGCAACCAGGCCGTCTCCGAGTCCACGAGCCTGTCGCCGTCGTCCGCCGGGACCGTCCCGATTCGCGATTCGTGATGCTGCTGTTCCCCCGAAGCCGAAACGCTCACAGCTCGGGGGGAGTCGAGAGTCTTGACGATCCCAGGGAGAACCATCGGCCGGCGCGCCGACGTAGTTCCTGAAAAAACAGTTTCACTCCAGCGCGGTCACCACAGCCCGCAGCTCATTCAGGTGGGCCGCCCTTATCAGGGTCGTCCCCGCCGTCGGCGCCACGTCGGTCCAGGTCGGCGCCCCGCGCCCCGCCGCCACGTACGCGGCAGCGAGCGCCTCACGAAGCTCGAGCAGATGCGCGAGCCTGACCGGCGTCACGCCGGGCGTAAGGACGGGATCCGTCCAGGCGAACGGTGTCAGTGACGCCCTTCTCCGCAGGGCGTCGATGCGCATCCGCAACTCCGCGAAATGGATGGCCCTGACCGGCGTCGATCCGGGCCGGATCGGGTCGTCGGTGAAGGTCCCCGGCCTCCCCACCGTCGCGGTGAACGACGCGGTGGCGCTCAGACCGTGCGGGTCGGTCGCGGTCAACCGGATCGTCGCCGTGCCCGCCCCCACCGACGTGAGCGTCAAGCGGGCGCCGGCCAGGCCCACCGTCGCCACGTCGGGCGCCGACGACGAAACGGAGAAGGCCAGCGCGTCGCCGTCGGGGTCCGCGAACGCCCGTGCAACGTCCAGCGTCAGCATGGCGGGCGGCGCGGGCAGTGACCGATCCGGCAGCGTTCCCACCAGGGCGGGCGGCCGGTTGGTGTCGAGGGACGGACGCTCCCGCCACCGGGCCACGGCCGGGCCGGTGTGGACGAGGACAGCCGCCGCATCGGCCGGCCCGGTCAGTCCCGAGCCGCCGGCGCCGTAGGCGACGCCCATCGGGTCGTCGTTCCAGGTCTGGCGCGGATTCGAGAAGCGGAACAACTGCGTACAGGAGAAGAAGTAGTAGTCGCACTGCGCCGGGTAGGACATGATCGTACGCCAGCGTCTGGCTGGCGAACGGTCCTGCGCGAGCCCCTGCGGGTTCACGTAGCCGTACGCCGGATGCGGGTACGGCCCGCTCTCGTGGTGGAGCACCTGGTACCGGTCGTGCCGGAGCCCCAGGTTGTGCCCGAGCTCATGCGCGAAGATCTTGTTCCCGCAGAATCGCTGGGCGACGCTGAACGGTCCCTGGATCATAGCCAGGCCACATGTCTCGGGTTCCAACTCGTGGACAATCAGCTGCACGAGGTCCGCCCCGACTTGGTCGCGCAGAGCGTGCGCCTCGTCCATGTAGCCGTCCGAAGGATTCGCGAGCCGGTTCAGATCGTCGCGGAGGTCGCCCGACTCGGCGTACTGCACCTCGGACCTCCCCACGAGGGCGATGCGGTGCGGCACCCCGCTCGCTCGAAGGGCCTGATTGATCTCGAGGACCCTCAGGTCGATCACGGCTTCGATGTTGCCGGACACCGTACGCACGGCCGGCGTATAGACGACCGCCAGGTCGATCGTGGCGTCCGTCGCCGTCTCGCACAGTCGTCCGTAGAACACGATGGTCTCCAGCCAGTCCTCCCAGGCGGCGGGCGCGCACACCGGGGTGGCGAAGATGTCCAGCTCATCGAGACTCGTGCGCCGCAGCTCAGGCGGGAGCGGCCCCGACAGGCCCCAGTTGTACGACACGTCCATCCGATCGAGCTCCGGCAGGCTTCCCAGGCTCCCGGGGACCCGGCCGGCCAGGGCATTGCAGCAGAGGTCCAGCCGTTGGAGGCGGGTCAGGTTCCCCAGCCACGCCGGCACCGGACCGGTCAGCTCGTTCCCCCAGAGCGACAACCGCTCAAGTCGCACGAGGTTTCTCAACTCGCCCGGGATGGGGCCGGTCAACTCGTTCCCCCAGAGCGACAGCCGCTTGAGGTTCGCTAAGCTTCCCAGCGCGGGCGGCAGGGAGCCCGTCAGGCCGTTCTCGCCGAGCTCCAGCTCCGTGACCCGGCCGGCGTCATCAGTCGTCACGCCGAACCAAGTGTCCAGCGCCGCTGCTGTGTTCCAGTTCCTGCTGTCGGTCCAGCCTTCGCCGCCGGTCGCGTCGTACAGCGCTTCCAGCGCCGTCCGATCCGACACGGTGCCGTCCTGCGCCCCCGCGTCGACGGCGAACGTTCCCCAGAATGCGGCAGCCACCAGCGCCGCGATTCGTGCCATTGCACTACGCTGCGCACGGCGAACGTCCCGAGCCCGATCAGGCTGCGCAACAGCGGGCAGGCGATCACCCATTCGTCGCCGTCCCCGCTCCCGGCTCGATCCGTGGCGTCACTCCGCCTCCCTTCCGCC
>JAPOOQ010000248.1 GCA_026713345.1 Gemmatimonadota bacterium
CACCGGCACCAGCATGGCCGCGACGCGGGGGGCACACAAGAAAAAAAAAAAAAAGGAAGAGAAGAAAAAAGGCCGCGGCCCCCCCCGCCCCGCCCCCCGCCCCCCCCGCCGCCCCCCCCCTCCTCCCCGGCCCGGCCCCCGCGCCGGCCCCGGCCCCGCGCCCCCTCGCCCGCCCCCGCGACATCCTCCGCCTCGGCGACGGCGACGTCATCGACCTCGAGGCCGGCCTCGTGCGGCGGCGGATCCACAGCCGCGACCACATCATGTACGGCTTCAACGGCCAGTATCCGGGACCGCTCCTGCACGTTCCCGAAGCCGCGACGATCACCGTCAACTTCACCAACTCGATTCCGTGGCCGACGACCATCCACTGGCACGGCCTCCGCCTCGACAACGCGCCCGACGGCGTGCCGGGTGTCACCCAGGACCCGGTCGAGCCCGGCGAGACGTTCCGCTACACCGTCCACTTCCGCGACCCCGGCATCTACTGGTACCACCCGCACCACCGCGAGGACATCCTCAAGGACCTCGGACTCTACGGGAACATGCTGGTCGAGCCGCGCCAACCCGACTACTACGCCCCCGCCGACCGCGAGGAGTTCCTCATGCTGGACGACTTCCTGATGGCCGGCGACGCGCCCATGCCGTTCGGGGAGGAGCGCACGACCCACGCCTTCATGGGGCGCTTCGGGAACCTGATGCTGGTGAACGGCGAGCCGGATTACGAGCTGGAGGTGAGCGCGGGCGAGGTCGTGCGGCTGTACCTGACGAACGTGTCGAACACGCGGACCTTCAACCTGTCGTTCGAGGGGGTGGGCGGAGGGGGCGCCGCCGGGGCCGCGCCGCCGCGCATCAAGGTGATCGGCACCGATGTCGGGGCGTTCGAACGCGAGGAGTGGGTGGAGAGCATCGTGCTGAGCCCCGCCGAGCGCTACATCGTGCATGTGCGCTTCGACGAGCCGGGCGAGTTCACCCTTCTGAACCGTATCCAGGGTATCGACCATTTGGGCGGCGTCTTCTTCCCCGAGACGGACACGCTGGGGGCGGTGCGGGTGGTGGCCGCCGGAGGGCCCACCTCCGCCGCCTTCGACACTCTCCGCACCAACCTGCACGCCGCGCGCGAGATCGCGCTCTACCGCGACGAGTTCGACGGCCCCATCGACCGCGAGCTCACCTTCACCCTGGAGACGACCGGCGTCCCCTATGTCGTGGAGCGGCTGATGCGCTTCGACTCGGCGTACTTCCACCCGGTCGAGTGGAGCGGGACGATGCCCATGATGAACTGGAACTCGTCCTCCGAGGAAGTGCGCTGGATTGTACGGGATCCGGCCACAGGGTCCGAGAATATGGACATTGAGTGGGAATTCGAGGTGGGGGACGTGGTCCGCATCCGGCTGCACAACGAGCGGCGGTCGTTTCACGCCATGCAGCACCCCTTCCACATCCACGGGCAGCGCTTCCTCGTGCTGGCGCGCAACGGCGTCCCCAACGAGAACCTGGCCTGGAAGGACACCGTGCTCCTCCCGGCGGGCACCACCACCGACATCCTGCTGGAGATCACCAACCC
>JAPOOQ010000249.1 GCA_026713345.1 Gemmatimonadota bacterium
CCGTTGAGGAACATCTGGCAGAAGATGACGTAGTCTTCGGCGGTCGAAATCATCCCCCCCGACGCGCGCACAAACGGCACCTGGGGCGGGTCGCCCGGCGTCCATCCAGGCGTCCAGTCGCCCTCGCCGTCCGGCTGGTAGTAGACGACGGACATGCGGTCGAGCTTGCCGTCCATCTTTTCGTCGACTTCGTGGTGATAGCTGTCGTCCATTCCCAGCGGCGTGTAAAGCACCTCATCGAGGTACTCGTCCAGCCGCATCCCGGAAGCCATCTCCGCGAGCGCGCCGAGGGTGTTGTAGCCGGGATTGTTGTAGCTGTAGCTGGTCCCGGGCGTGACCTCGGCGCCGACGCTTCCGAAGCGGGCGGCCTCCAGTTGCAGGGTGGGCGCGTCCGGGTGCTCCGCCGACGGCTCCATGTACGGCCGCAGGAAGAGGGTCGGGATCCTCAGCCCGCTGGAGTGCGACAGCAGGTGCCCGATGTTGATGAACCCGGCGCGGTAGTTGTCCCATTCAGCCATGTGCTCGCGCACGAGATCGTTGTAGGCGAGCTTGCCGTCCTGCACGAGCATGGCGACCCCCGTCGCGACCACCGGCTTGGTGTTCGACGCCATCCGGAAGAGCGTGTTCGGCTCCATCGGAATGTTCCGCGCCTTGTCCCGCCACCCGACCGCCTCGTGGAGGACGATCTTGCCGTCCTTCGCCACCAGCAGCACCGCGCCGACCAGGTCCCCCCGCTCCACCGCCTCCTCGTAGAGGGCGACGCCGCCGGCCAGCACGCCCGCCGACATCCCGGCTTCGGCCGGGGTTCCCCGCGTGACCACGGTGGCCTGGGCGGTGACATGGGCGGATGGGGCCTGCAGGGCGAGGAGGACGCCGAGGAGCAGTCCGGTTCGTCCGGGTACACCGCGTCCCGAGCCGTGATTGTAAGGCAAACATGACATTCTGTAAACTTCTCCTTACAGTGTGGTGCCTGGACCGTAGGTCCGTGGATAGTCCCGCGTCGCTACGGGTCGTCTTCCCTCCCCACTTCAACCAAATACTTGACCGCGAACGAGCTGATCCAGTGCGAGCCCGCATAGTCGGCGTTGAACATGGTGTCCAGCCCCGTGCGGCCGTGCTGCGCGGCGAGCTCGCGCAACTTCCCGACCCTCGGGTCCGTGGCCGGCAGCGCGGCCGCAATTCTCAGCATCGCGTCGGCCCGCCCGAACGCCAGGCTGATCAGGTGGGATCGCCTCGCCCGCGCGGCATAGGTCGTGTCGCTCAACGAGACAACGATCGACTCGCGCATGCGGGCCGACATGCCGCTTCCCTCCACCACCAGCTGACTGAAGGCGGCTTCGACCATACCCTCCAGGCCCCGGTCGCCCGTGGAATCCGTCAGCGCGGAGGTGCGTAGCGGGGCAAAGTCCGCGGAATCCATATGGGGAAGGAGGGAATCCAGCCACGGCACGTAGTCATCCGGGTCCATCACCTCTGCCATCAGGGCCGCTTCTTCGAGACAGGGTGACAGGAAATCCGATCTTCCCGGCTCATCCTCCACGTCGCAGTCGTCGTCGCCGGCAAAGAAGCGGACGGCGGTGTCCCTGAGGACCCTCTCCAGTCCGCGACGCGGATACATGGCCGTCGCGCGGAGACCCATCGACACCGTGAACGCGGTGCTTCGGTGAGTACCGGAACGCACCGCCCGGCGCAGCCCCTGCAGGTACCGCTCCAGGCGTTCGGCAACGAGGTCCGCCGCCGGCTCCATGTGCTCCGCCCAGGCCTCCGCCTGCGGGTCGTCCCACGACGCCAGCTCAGCGTGCAGGAGCAGGAGCCAGACCCAGCCGTACGGCCGTTCGAAGGTCGGGTTCGCGGCGAGGTATTCCAGTTCGCCCTGCATTGAGCGGGCGGTGATGTGGAACCCCAGCTTCTCGCGGATCAGCGCCGCCACCGGGAGTTCCGGCATCTCCTTGGCCATCCGTACCATCGCCCACGTCGAATTGACCGCCGAGTGCCAGTCCCAGCAGCCGTAGAACGCGAGGTCCTCCTCGAATCCGGGCCGCCGCGTGTAGGTGACGACGTCGAGGTATCCGGTGCGGCCGGCGGGTAGCGGCTGGGGGCGGTCGATGCACGAGAGCGGCCCGGCGAGGACGGTGAGGGCGGTCTCGAGATTGAGGGATGGAGGGGGGCCGGTGGGGATGGGGAGGGTGGCCGGAGTGGAGGGCGCGTCGCCGGAAGCGGGCGAGGTGGCAGTCAGCTCGACGGTGCCGTCGTCGGGGGACTCCGAACCGGCCGCGGGGGTGGGCGCGGCGGCGTGCGCATCGGCGTCGTCCGGGCGTTCCGGGGCGTCCGGGGCACAAGCGGCCCACGCGAGCACGAGGCCCGCGAGGAGGGCTCTGGAGGTTCCGGCTTTCGAGGTCCTCGCGAATTGATGCATGGCAGGGTAGGTGTGGTTTGAGGTGCTCAACATTGGGGTGCCTGGCCGTGGCCGGTCAAGCAGGCGGACACCGGGATGCGCGACAAGTCCCCGGCTTCCCACCTTGCTGCGCTCCCCTTCCGCGGCAAGTTTCCCGGCATGCTCCTTGAGACGCCCTTCCACCCGCGCACCGCTGCCCTCTGCCACAGCCGCCGCTGGCGCAACTGGTCCGGATACGCCGCCGCGCTCAGCTACGAGCCGGGCCACGAGTACGAGTACTACGCGGTGCGCAGCGGGTCGGCGCTCTTCGACGTGTCGCCGTTGCGCAAGTACGAGGTCACGGGGCCGGATGCCGCCGCGCTGATGGACCGCGTGATGACGCGCACCGTTTTTCGGTGCGCGGTGGGGCGGGTGCTCTACACGCCCTGGTGCGACGAGGCGGGGAAGCTGATCGACGACGGGACGGTGCAGCGGTTGAGCGCCGACACCTTCCGGGTCACGGCCGCCGACCCCTGCCTGCGCTGGTTTCAGGACTGCGCGCTCGGGATGGACGCGGAGGTGCGCGACATCACCCTCGACCTCGCCGCGCTTGGGCTGCAGGGCCCCACCTCGCGGGACATCCTCGCCCGGCTCGTGACCGGCGCGGACATCGCTGCGCTCCCGTATTTCGCGCTGGCGGAGGGGTCGGTCGGCGCGGCTCCGGTCACGATCACGCGCACCGGCTACACGGGCGATCTGGGGTACGAGATCTGGGTGCGGCCCGGCCACGCGCTCGCCGTCTGGGACGCGCTGACGGAGGAGGGACGGGGACACGGTCTCGCGCCGGCCGGCCTCGACGCGCTGGACGTGGCCCGCATCGAGGCGGGACTGCTGCTCAAGGAGGTGGACTACGTGTCCGCGTGGACGGCGCTGATCGAGTCGCGCAAGTCGTCGCCGTACGAGGCGGGGCTGGGGTGGGCGGTCCAGCCGCGTCCCGGGCGCGACTTCGTGGGCCGGAGCGCGCTCGAGAGGGAAGCCGCGAAGCGGTCGGAGTGGGCGTTCGCCGGGATCGAGGTGGACTGGCCGCCGGTCGAGGCGCGCTTCGCCGCGGTGGGGCTGCCGCCGCTGGTCGCGGGGCGGGCGTCGCGGGAGGCGGTGCCGGTGTTCGAGGATGGCAGGCAGATCGGGTACGCCACCAGCTCAACCTTCTCGCCCATCCTGAAGAAGTACGTGGCGCTGGCCACCATCCAGCGCGACTTCACCGAGCCCGGGACGCGCGTCGACGTGGAGCTGACCGTCGAGTTCGTGCGGCACAAGGTGCCCGCGACGGTGGTGAAGACGCCGTTTTTCGATCCGGCCAGGAAGCGGCGCTGACCACCATGGCGAAGCAATACGACGTGATCGTGATCGGCGGCGGCCACAACGGCCTCGTCCACGCCGCCTACCTTGCGCGCGCCGGACTGGATGTGTGCGTCCTGGAAGCGCGCCCGCTCGTCGGTGGGGCCACCGTCACCGAGGAGATCTTTCCCGGCTTCAAGTACAGCGTGTTCTCGTACGTGGTCAGCCTGATGCGCCCGGACATCATCCGCGAACTGGATCTGCCGCGCCACGGGCTCGCGATCCTGCCGCTCGAGAGTACGCTCACCCCGTTGCCGGACGGCGACCGCCTCTACCGCGACGCGGACCACTACCGCACCTGGCGCGAGATCGCCCGTTTCTCGGTGCGCGACGCGGAAGCGTACGACGACTACGGCCGGACCCTCTTCCACATGGCGCGCGCTGTGAAGTACCTGCTCGGGATCGCCCCTCCCGACCCTTCCCGCATGGGCCCGCGCGACATCTCCGGCCTGCTTCGGCTCGCACGGCACTTCCTGGGCCTCGAGTCGGACCAGCTCCACATGCTCGTCAAGCTGATGACGATGAGCGCGGCGGACTACGTCGACGAGTGGTTCGAGACCGACGCGCTCAAGGCGACGCTGTCCGCGAGCGGGATCATCGGCACCTTCCTGGGGCCGCGGTCGCCGGGCACGGCGTACGTCCTGCTCCACCACTACATGGGCGAGATCGACGGGCACTTCCGTGCGTGGGGATTCGCGAAGGGGGGGACGGGGGCGGTGGCGGAGGCGATCGCGTCGGCGGCGCGCGAGGCGGGGGCGGAGATCCGGACGGATGCGCCGGTCGCACAGGTGCTGGTGAAGGGCGGGCGCGTGAATGGCGTGGCGCTCGCGAACGGGGACGAGGTGCATGCGAAGGCGGTCTCCTCCAGCCTGGACCCGTGGCGCACGTTCCTCGATCTGGTCGACGAGGACCAGCTTCCCGGTGACCTCGTTAGCGGTGTGCGCGCGTTCCGCTTCCGCGGCTCCTCGGCCAAGGTCAATCTCGCGCTGGACGCGGCGCCCGACTTCGCCTGCATGCCGGGGTTCGGCCCGCATCTGCGCGGCGCGGTCTCCATCAGTCCCTCCATCGACTACCTCGAACGCGCCTACGACGACGCCAAGTACGGAGACTTCTCGCGGAAGCCGTACATCGACATCGTCCTCCCGTCGGCGATCGATCCGGAGATGGCGCCGCCCGGCAAGCATGTGATGTCGTGCTTCGTGCAGTACGCCCCCTACGAGCTGCGCGAGGGCACCTGGGACGAGAAGCGCGAGGCCTTCGGCGACACCGTGATCGACACGCTGGCCGAGTACGTCCCCAATCTGAAGGACATCATCCTGCACCGTCAGGTGGTCACGCCGCTGGACATCGAGCGGACCACGGGGCTTTCGCAGGGGAACATCTTCCAGGGCGAGCTGAGTCCGTCGCAGCTTTTCTTCATGCGGCCGGTCCCGGGGTATGCGGGGTATCGGACGCCGCTGAGGGGGTACTACCAGTGCGGGTCGGGGACGCATCCGGGCGGCGGGATCATGGGGGCGCCGGGGAAGCTGGCAGCGGGGGTGGTGATGGGGGATCTGGGGCGGCGGAGGGGGAGGGGAGGGGGGCGAAGGGCGGCGGGGCCGTTGTAGTCGGCGCCGGGCACCACGCGGCGGGGCCCGCAGCGCCGCTGCG
>JAPOOQ010000250.1 GCA_026713345.1 Gemmatimonadota bacterium
GCAAGTCCCAACTTCGACAGGACACCCACCAAAGTGATTTCCTCGGGCAGAACCAGAGGTTGCTCGGGACGAAGCGCCCAGGCCTCCTCCATCAGGAATGTCCCCAGACCGGAGATTGAGTCCAGATTCCACGGCAGCAGAGCCAGTTCGGTTTCGCCTCGCCAAGGTCCGGCCTCGCGGGGAATCTGCGTGGCATCAAAACCACCACCGGAACACGCGAACACCCGGTCGCCGACGAACGAGGGGACCGGGCATTCCAAGTAGTACTGGCCGAATTCCAACAGGTTGGCTACAGCCAGCTGCTGGTGGGCAATGACGCTACCGTCGGGATCGTATCGAATCCTGGAAATCCAGTCCTGCACCTGGAGATTGTCGCCGGAAAGCCTCTCGAGGTGGATGGGGTCGTGCATCTCACCAGGGCCGTCGCCGGGCCCCCCTGCAGTCCAGAGATGCGTCCCGTCAGGAGAAAACGCGCGCAATTCCCGGGAAGCGCCGTCCAGCACGACGACCACCCCGGTCGAGAGGCGAACTGCGCCCCGAATCCGGTAGAACTGTTGCTCCTCCAGCTCCTCGGACAGCCCGAGGATCAGGGCGGGTTCCGGTTCGATTCGCCAGATGGTGTCGGCTGGCGCGGGGCCCTGGGTTGCTTCGGAGTCGTCGCGCACGCTGGCGCCGTCGGAGTCGTGGTCCGGCGTGCAGGAAAGGGCTGTGAGGGTGACGAAGATCGCGATGGGAATCGGGTATCTCACGGCGTTCTTCCCCACCCGTCCATCGCGCGCACCTCAATCCGTGGATACGGATCAGAGAATGCCGCAACATAGCTCTCGGGGCCGATGAACTTGATGGACGGCAGGTCTTCGCTCAGGAGCGCCCCGAATCCGGTCGTCGCATCGACCAGGTAGGCACGCAGGCGGGGATCGATCCCCGCTCGGCGATGAACGTACTGGAGGACGATGTGACCCGACGGAGTGCCATGGATCGACGCCAGCAGGTCATAGTCATCAGGCAGGCTCATCGACAACGACCCGGCTGTGGTCGTGATCTCAATTGGAGTGTGATCGGACAGCGCGGCGTTCCACAGAAGGGAGCCGTCCGGCAAGAACAATCGAACGAGCGAAGCATACTTGAAGGCATGGGCAAGTCTGGTGGGACGATCCAGGCAAGCCACCAGCCCCTCCGACTGCAGAAACTGAAGCAGCCAATCGTCGCTTGGGTATCCCGTTCCAAAACTCGAAACGATCCCGGCACCGGAGATTTCGTGAACTACGGTGTTCCCTTCCTCTTGCCACGCGGCAACGAAGAGCCGGTCGTCAAATGCCCCTTCGGTGTCAAAGACGGAGACCCTCACCGCCTGCCCATCAAGGACCAGGATATTGCCGGCTGCATCGATCGCAACGTCCGTGATCTCGCCGAAAACCGCCGGACCCTCCTCGAGGTCGCCGATGCCGAGTGTGGACCTGGCTCCAACAAGTGCGTCCCGGACCGCCCTCCACTCCCGCAGCGCTTCCTCGGACAGCCCTCTGGGGAGGGAATCGGTGGAAATGACGGCAGTGTCCGCAGGCGGTGCATCGGTTGCATCGGGTCGAGCCACCTCGTTCGGCACAGGGTCAGCGCAAGCGACCGCCAGCAGGAAGGGCGGTAGCAGTCCCGCTCGCCGTGGTACACCGAGTAACGCGATCACGATGGGGGCAGTCCTCCTCTCAGGGCGTACCGGACGGCACCCACCTTCAGGAAAGGAGAAATGTCAGCCGGAACCATGCTGGTGCATGCCCAAATGGGTCGGGCCGGCGCTACATCAAAGCCGATGCATCCCCCGTTGGGCCCCAGAGGCAACCTTCCCGCTTCCATTCTTTCAGCCCACGCCATCATGCACGCGATGTGCTGATCATGCAATTCGTGCGCCCACCGGAGATCTCCGTCCTTCCGCTCCACCGGGTACAGACGACAGTCCGGAGGCGCTTCGACAGCGATAGGGTGCGGGCCAGGACCCGACGCGACGCTTGCCACGTCCCATGCCACGAACCAGTCCCGCTGCGTGCGGGGAAGTAGAACAATCGTGGCGGGCTCTTCGGCCCGAGCGTTGGTGACCATGTCCGATGTCGTGGGCTGTCGCGCCTGCCCAATATCGGGAGCCACCAGGCGCTCGGCGGTGTCGCAATAGACCAGGCCGAGAGACAGGCCGAACACCAGCGCCGCCCTACCTGGCGCGCGCAGCCACCGAGGCCCGACCGAACCCGGAGCCGCCCCGAGGACCGTCCGGAGCCTCTTTTCCAGCTGTCGTGAATCCCGGCCACCGCCCGCTGCGCTCGCCAGGGCAGGCGTCCGTTCGACTGGCCCTGCCGACATGATTTCGACCACGTGCAGCAGCGATCTAGCGTACCGCCCATTGGTCGACTTCATTGCGGACACCGCCAGAACATCGCAGCACGACTCCTCCGCCGATCGCAACTCGCGCCGTGCCCACCAGACGACCGGATTCCACCAGAAGGCCGAGCATGCCAGCCATTCCACGATCCGCACCAGATGGTCCCGGCGCCGAACGTGGGCCAGTTCATGCGCCAGCACTGCCCGCAGCTCCGTCTCATCGAGTTCGGCGAGGAAGACCGATGGGATAAGGATCCGAACCTTACCACCCGCCCACCACACCAGAGGGCGCAATCGCGCACCCGTGGTGTAGACCCGCGGAACTCGAGGCATGCCGAGCGCGCCACCGATCTCAACCGCGAGCCGTTGCAACTGAGGGGCCGGCCGGGCAGCTCTGGTGAGCGTACGTTGAAAACGCACCGTCCGCACCAGGGTCCACCCCAGGAACCCGGCAGAGCCCAGGAGCCAAACGAGCGCCACCAGCGGCTTTCCGTTCCTCCCGAACGAACGCTCCGCGCCCATGATATGCCCGCCCACCGCCGAGTTGTCGGACACCAGCGGGCTGACCTCGGACTGCGCCATAGCCACCACCTCTTCCTCCACCACCACCTCTTCCGGCAGAACGCGAAGCGGCACGACCGCGGGCACCAGCATCGCGCCGAGGACCATCAGCCACAGAGCGTGGACGGTTGCCGGCCGCTTCAACTGCTGCTGGACCGCCCAGACCACGCCGGCCAGAGCAACCGCGAGGACC
>JAPOOQ010000251.1 GCA_026713345.1 Gemmatimonadota bacterium
CGCCGGTGTAGTCCGCCTTCGGGTTCGCGGACGCGCGGAAGCGGATCAGGGTGTAGGCGAAGAAGATGCCCCAGCCCACGAACAGCACCGCCATGAGCCAGTGGACGATGACGATGATCCGGTCGATCTCCGCGGCGTGCGCCGAAGCCTGCAGCGGCAGTCCGAGAAATTCCTGCATCGATAAGCTCCCAGCCCGGAAGCCGGCGCCGAACGCGAATCGCGAGATCGCGCCGCGGCCGCCGCCTTCCGCCCAACCAACCTCACCGTGGCCCGCGCCGCTCTTCCGGCGCAGGCGCCTGACCCCTGGCCCGCCAATCGTCGCCTTTGGTTCCGCTTGGCGCCCAACCAATCCTGCAGGAGTCCGCGCCGTTCTACGGCGCAGACTCCTGCAGGAGCCGCGCGGCGACGCCGCCGCGGGGCTACGAGTGGCTCCTGGCCTGCGACGACGGCGACAGGTCGACGCGCTCGCCGATCGCCATTCTCGATCGCTTCAAGAGGTAGAGGAAGAAGCGGGCGAAGCAACCCAGCACGCCGGCGGTGATGGTGATCATCACGAGGATGCCCCAGCTCGCGCCGATCGACATCGCCGAGTTCGGGTCGCCGAAGCAGACCGTGCAGGCCCATCCGATCTGCGGCGCGGCCAGCATCAGTGCCGCCGCCACCGTCGTCCGCAGGACGTGTCGCGATGATCCCAGCATCTCAGCCCTCGTGTCTGTTCCGGGCTCACCTGAGCCCGATCTCCCGTGTCTTCCGAACGAACCGTACCGCGTAGGCCGCCAGCAGCCCCGCCGTCGCCAGCGACCCGACGGCGGTGACGAGGTGCCAGCCGGTGCCGCGGACCGTCCCCCAGGTCACGCCGCCCCACACCGCCATCATCAGCGCCAGCCCGATCGACGCCACGATGAAGAGGATGTGGAAGGCGCGCAACGACATCAGTGCGCCTCGTCCGCGTGCGCCGCGTTCGCGTTCGGCAGCGTCTTGTGGGCGCCGTAGGTGTCCGAGATCGTCATGATCGGGACGAGCATCAGGACCAGCCAGAAGGCCACCGTCAGGGCCAGCGCGATGGCCAGGGTCAGGCTCTTCTCCTCGACGAGGTGCATGAAGTAGCCCACCACCAGCGAGCCCTTCGCGGTTGCGATGATGAGGGCGATGATGATCGCCAGCGGCACCGCCACGTCCAGGTACGAGGCGAGGACGGTCACCACCGTGAGGACCGCCAGCGCGCCGGTGACCTTCATGTAGATGTCGATGTGCTTCTTGGTTTCTTCAGCGCTTCCGCTCATGACGCCTCCGCAGTGTCCGGGAGCCCGGCCGGGGAGAACGGGCCGGCGCCCGTCCCCGGGCGACGGCCGATGGCCTCCCTCGCCCGCCAATCGTCGCCTTCGGCTCCGCTTGGCGCCCAACCAACCCTCCAGGAATCGGCGCCGTTTTCACGGCGCCGACTCCTACAGCAGGTAGAGCACCGGGAACAGGAAAATCCACACCAGATCGACGAAGTGCCAGTAGAGGCCGGCCGCCTCGATCCGGTTCTCGAACATCGCCCGCTTCTCGTGCCACATCCGGCTGCCGGGGCCCCAGAAGTAGCTGTTCACGGCGACGCCGCCGATGATGTGCAGCGCGTGCAGCCCGGTCATCGTCCAGTAGATCGCGAGGAACGTGCTGTGCGAGGGCAGATGGTCGTGCGTCACCTTCTCGTAGTACTCGAAGCTCTTGACCGCCAGGAAGGTGAGCGCGAGCAGGATGGTCACGCCCATGTACGTCTTGTACTTGGCGAAGTCGCCGAGCTTGAGCGACGCGAAGCACATGACCATCGTCACGCTCGAGCCGATGAGGATCGCGGTGTTGAACGCCCCGATCGGGATGTTCAGGTACTCGGCCCCCAGCGGCCAGTCGACGCCGCCCACCCGCAGGATGACGTAGGTCGAGAAGAGCCCGCCGAACAGCATCACCTCGGAGGCCAGGAAGAGCCAGATGCCGAGCTTGACGTTGTTCAAGCCGGTGTCCGGCCGTTCGGCTACGGTATACGGAATCTCCATCCTGGTCACACCTTCGCGGCTGCGGGCTCGGCGCCGGTCGCCTGTCCCTGCATGGTGAAATCGTCGGGATCGCCGGGCACGCTGTACTCGTAGGGTCCCCGGTGCGCCTCGGGCGGCGCGGCGAAGTTGCCGTGCGGGGGCGGTGAGGGCGCCTGCCACTCGAGGGTGGTGGCCTTCCACGGGTTGTCGTCGACCTTCTTCCCGTTCCGGATGCTCCAGAAGAAGTTGACGATGAAGAAGATCTGGAAGAACCCGAGGGCCCAGGCGCCGTAGGACATCACGGCGTTCCACTCCATGACTTCCTGGGCGTGCGCGTACTGCATGCCGCCGTCGTAGAGCCGCCGATTCACCCCGACCAGCCCGGTGATGAACATCGGCATGAACACCACGTTGATCGCGATTAACGAGCCCCAGAAGTGGATCTTGCCGAGCACCTCGTTCATGACCCGGCCCGTCGCCTTCGGGTACCAGTAGTAGAGGCCGGCGAACAGGGCGAAGATGGTGCCGGGGGCCACCACGTAGTGGAAGTGGCCGATCACGTAGTAGGTGTCGTGCAGGTGCAGGTCGGGCGCGGAGAGGCCCAGCGGCAGCCCCGTCAGCCCCCCGATGCCGAACATCGGCAGGAACGCCAGCGCGAACAGCATCGGCACGTTGTAGCGGATGGACCCGCCGTACAGCGTGATGAAGAACGCCGACAGGATGACCACCGACGGCACCGAGATGATCATCGTCGTGGTCTGGAAGAAGGCGCTCATCGTCGTGCCCATGCCGGTCAGGAACATGTGGTGCGCCCACACGACGAACGACATGAACCCGAGGAAGATGACCGACGCCACGAGCACGCGGTAGCCCCACAGCGGCTTCCGGGTGTTGTTGGCGAGGACCTCGGCGACGATGCCCATCGCCGGCAGGATCAGGACGTAGACCTCGGGGTGGGCGAGGAACCAGAACAGGTGCTGCCAGAGCAGCGGGCTCCCGCCGCCGCTGATGTCGAGGGGGCCCTCGGTCGTCACGAGCCCGCTCGGCATGAAGAAGCTGGTCTCGGCCACTCGGTCCATGAGCTGCAGGACGCCCGCGACCTCGAGGGGCGGAAACGCGAGCAGGAGCAGGAACGAGGTGACGAGCTGCGCCCACACGAAGAACGGCAGGCGCGTGAAGCTGAGGCCGGGGGCCCGGAGCTGGAAGGTGGTGACGATGAAGTTGATCGAGCCCAGCAGCGACGAGGTGATCAGGAAGATCATCCCGACGAGCCACCACGTCTGCCCCTCGAGGGCGATGACCGACAGCGGCGCGTACGAGGTCCAGCCGGAGTTCGCGGCCCCGCCCGGCACGAAGAAGCTGGCGAACATGACCACGCCGCCCAGGAAGAACGCCCAGTAGCTGGCCATGTTCAGCCGCGGGAACGCCATGTCGGGGGCGCCTATCTGCAGCGGCAGCACGTAGTTGCCGAAGCCGCCGACGGCGAGGGGCACGACCCCCATGAACACCATGATGGTGCCGTGCATGGCCCCGAGCTGGTTGTAGAACTCGGGCAGCATGATGCCGCCCGGCGCGTTCGCCTGCCCGAGGAAGTTGCCGATGAACGGGATGGGCGCGCCCGGGTAGGCGAGCTGCCACCGCATCACCATCATCAGCGAGAAGCCGAACAGCAGGAACAGCATGGCGGTGATCGCATACTGGATGCCGATCACCTTGTGGTCGACCGAGAAGACGTACGCGCGGAGGAAGCTGAGCTCGTGCTCGTCGTGGGCATGTCCGGCGTGCGCGACATGTTCGGCGGTGGTCACGTTCTCCAACGTCGTGACTCCTTTCTGGACCTGCCTGCGATCCCGTCGCCGCCGCGGGCGGCGCGGGTCCGAGGTGAGGCAGTGACGTGACCGGAGTCAGCGCCCGCGGACCCGGCGCGGGCGGCCTCGCGA
>JAPOOQ010000252.1 GCA_026713345.1 Gemmatimonadota bacterium
CCAGGCCGCGCCGGTCCCGAGCGCGACGAGCGTGTCCATGTTCGCGGATCCCCGCCGGGCGAGGTGCCACGCCCCCGTATAGAACCGCCCGCCGACGTACAGGACGATCGGCAGCGTGAGGAGGCCGGAGAGAATCCAGGCCGTGCGGAGCGCCTCTCCGGCGAGCGCCGGCAGTCCCGGGATCATCTCCCAGTGGCCGATCGCCACCACCGGCAGGCCGCAGACGAGCCCCACGAGGAAGCGCCGCATCAGGTCCCGGTATTCGGCGTCGCGTTCGGCGTCGCGGGCGCGGGCGGCCTCCTGCGCGGCTCCGGTCTCCACGAGCCCCTCGGCCCCGTACCCGGCGTCCTCCACCGCCCGCACCAGCGCATCCGTGTCACCGTCCCCAGCCGGCCCCCGGACGCGCGCGAGCTCATCCACCAGGTTCACGCTCGCTCCGGCTACTCCCTCCACGCCGGAAAGAGCCCGCTCCACCGTGATCACGCACGACGCGCAGTGCATCCCGCGAATGCGAAGCTGCAGTTCGGTCGCGCTATCCGCCCGGGCGCGCTCGGAACCCGTCGATGCCGCAGGCCGGCCCTTGACGCTCCCGGCGCCTGGCGCGGATTCCACGGACCGCTACGCGGCCCCGACCGAGTCGCGCCGCCGCACCACCAGGCCGTGCAGCCACTCCTCCATCAGCACCTCGTCGTCGATCGCGCTGGCCTTCAGGAGCTGGTCGAGGCGGCGAAGTCCCCGCACAGCGCCTACCAGCTCCGCGCGGTTCCAGAGGCGGGCCTGGGCCATGAGCTTGCGCGCGGCGAAGCGCTGCCAGGCAGGGAGCGCCTCCTGGAGTGCCCGGGCCCCGCCCTCCACGGCGACGCCCAGCCTGAGGAGATGAACCGAGAGCGAAATCACCAGTCCGACCGCGGTCTCGCCCTGCTGCAGCAGGACGGGCAGTCCCTCGACCGCCTCCCGGATCCGGCGCCCCCCCACCAGGTCGAACCACGCCCAGCGGTCCTGGCGGGGAATCCGGATCCCTCCCCTGCGCACCGCGTCCGTGTCGACCGGAGCATCATCGCCCACCATCTCGGCGAGCTTCCGCACCTCCTGGGTCAGCACGCCCAGTTCCGTCCCCACCGCCCCCGCGAGCTGCTGCGCCGCCTCCAGCTCCACCACCACCCCGACCTCTTCGCGCGCCCACGAAACCAGCCACGCCGGCACCCCGTCGGCCGGGACCGGCCTGAACTCGACCGCGGTCGCCACCCGGCGCAGATCCTTGTAGAAGCGGGCCTTCGACCGCGCGGGCACGGTGCCCTGGAGGATCAGCGCCAGTCCCGGCGGCGAACTCTTCGCGGCCTGCAGGACGACCTCCCGCGCCCTGGGGCTGCCCGCCAGCGCCTCCGCCTCCGTGACATGCACCACCCGCCACTCCGCCATCATCGGGGGTGTGGCGATGACCGAAGCCAGCCGCTCGACCGTCACTTCGGAGCCGTGCAGGCGATCGAGGTTGAAGTCGCGGGTCGCCGCGTCGGCAAAGCGCTCCACGAGGAACTTCGCGGCAACGGACTTGAGGTATTCGTCGTCGCCATGGAGAAAGAAAACGCCTCCCTTCCTGGCGGCCCGGATCGCCGCAGGGAGCAGGGCGGTCACCGATCGACGGGCGCCACCACCGGGATCTGGATTCGTGGCAGGGCGACTTCGTCACTGGTATCGCCCGGCCCCTCGCCGGTCACGGGGTCGCGAAGCAGCGGTGGCAACGGGGGGGAAACCGGCGCGGGCGGTGGCGAGGGTTCGGCCGCCACGACCGGTGCAATCTCCAACTCCGGGGGAACGGTTGCGGGCACCGGAACCCACGCGGCGATCGCGTTGAGCCCGATGACCGCCAGGGTGGACGTCACGGCGATCCCCGAGGCCACCGGTCCGGACCGTCGCCCGGCGCGCCGCACAGCGTCGTGATCCTCCTCGTCGCGATCGACGAGCACGCCGGGGTCCCTGCGGACCGAGTCCCGCAGAACCGCGACGCCCGTACGGATCACCCTGTCGTAGCGGCGGCAGGAAGCGCACTCGGCCATGTGGGCGATGACTTCGGCGCGCGTATCCTCGTCGAGCCGGCCGTCCCGGTAGTCCGAATAGAGGGCGAGGAACCAGCGGCGACAAACACCGGAGCCGCCGGCCCCCCGGCGACCCGAGTCCCTCCCGACTCCAAGCTCCTTGCGCACGATCCTGAACTCCGAACCCGTGGTTTGCTCCATGGCGCCCCGGCCAAAGCCCGGAGGCGCCGCGATCGGCAGTGCGACCACCCGCGGTCACGTTGCCAACATACCACCCCTCAACCACAGCTGCCATTTACTATACAGCCGGGAGGCGCTAAGGGTTCCCTACTCCACCATCGGAGCGATGATCCGCGCGAAGTGGTTGCGGGCCCGATTGAGCCGGCTCTTGACCGTACCCAGGCTGCTCCCGGTGATCTCGGCGATCTCCTCGTAGCTCTTGCCGTGCAGTTCGCGGAGCACGAAGACCACCCGGTGGTGTTCGGAGAGCTGTTTCACTGCCTCGTGGACCTTCTCGCGCAGCGCGCGCCTTCGGTACAGGTCGTCGGGCCGCGTCTTGGGGTCTTCCCACTCGAGCGGCCGGAAGTCCGAATCCCAGTTCTTCATCAGCGTCTGGAAGAGGACCACCGGACTGCGCGAGCGGTTCCGGAGTTCGTTCTTGGCGAGGTTGCCCGCGATAGTGTATATCCAGGTCGAGAACTTCCTCGACTGGTCGAAGCGCTTGAGGTGGCGGTACACCCGCACGAAGGTTTCCTGGACGAGATCCTCGGCGCGTTCGCGGTCGCCGAGCGTTCCGAAGATGAAACTCTGGAGACGCCCGTCGTACCTCCGCACCAGCTCGTTGAAGGCTCGCTGTTCGCCATCGAGGAACAACTGCACCACTTGGCTGTCGGTCAACCCGGCGATCTCGCGCCTTGCCTCGCTGGCCGTCTGTCTTTCGGCGACAAGCTCTTTTGCGTGCATCACTCTGTCCCCCCTCCTGTCCTTGTCTGTCCGAATCCGGCTTCCGGTCCTGGGACCGGTCACCGTCTCATGTACGCACTCCTGTGCGCACGATCCGTGCCAAGGTCCGAAGGGGGAAGAATGGAGCCCAGGAAAAGAAAATTGTATAGCAAACATTACATTTCGTAATGCTTACTTTACATTGTTACCCGATTTGCGGTGCTTGCCGACGCGAATGCATCGCAACTCGAAGGCCGCGGGGCGCTTGCCCACTGGACTGCCGGGAGGTCGCCCTGTCCTCATCCCTGGACAATCTTCCTGCCCAGGGCGGGGTTCTACAGCGGCGAATCAGCCGCTGCGCCCCAGCAGGAAGCGCGCGGCGTACAGCAGGGTGACCAGTGACTTCGCGTCGCTGATCTCGCCACGCCGCACCAGATCCAGCGCCTCGCTCAACGGCAGGCGCATCACCTCGAGGAATTCGTCGCTGTCGGTGTTGGCTTCGCCCGGCACCAGGTCGAACGCCGCGTACAGATGGATCTCCTCGTTCGTGAACCCGGGCGTCGTGTGAATGGTCGTCAACCGCACCAGCCTTCCCGCCCGCACTCCCGCTTCCTCCTCCAGTTCGCGCCGCGCGCACTCCTCCCAACTCTCCCCCGGCTCGATGATTCCGGCCGGCACTTCGTAGATCACGCCGCCCGCCGCATAGCGGTACTGGCGCAGCAGCATCACCTCCGGATCCGGGTCGCCGGCCGCGCCCAAAACCGGGAGGACCGCCGCGGCGCCCCGGTGGCGAACCAGCTCCAGCTTCCCGACCGTTCCATCGGGGAAGCGCACCGTGTCCACGCTGAGGTGCACCACCCTCCCGTCGTGGACCAGGGCGCTGCTCAGCAGGGCGCGGCGATCCTCGCTCACGGCCCGCCGCTCACTCGTCGTCCCGGTGCACGACCACCGTGCCGATCCCCAGCGCCTCGAGCGGCCCCGCCACCGCGTCCGCGTCGCCGACCACCACGGTGCACAGCGCGTCCGGCCGGATGTGACGGCGCGCCGACTCCGCCGCCTGTTCGCGCGTCACCCGGCGCACGCGGTCCCGGTAGGTGTGGTAGTAGTCCCCCGGCAGGTCGTAGACCACCATCTCGGCCATGCGCGACGCGATCTGCCCGGTGGTCTCCAGCCGGAGCGGGAAAATCCCGGC
>JAPOOQ010000253.1 GCA_026713345.1 Gemmatimonadota bacterium
AAGATCGGCGCCACCAACGCTGGCCGCGAAGACCCCCGCAGCGCGCTCCGCCGCCGTGACCGCGGCAAGGACGACGAGTGGGTCGCCGCCTTCCTCACCCGGGCCGCCTACGGGTTCCTGGCGACGGTGGGGCAGGGGGGGCAGCCTTTCCTGAACTCGAACCTGTTCGTGTACGACGACTCGGACGGTCGCCGCCGCATCTATCTCCACACACACCGTACCGGGCGTACGCGTGACAACATGGAAGGAGCCGAGAAGGTCGCGTTCAGCACCGTGGCGATGGGCCGACTGTTACCGGCGCCGGAAGCCCTCGAGTTCTCGGTGGAGTACGCGGGCGTGGTCGCCTTCGGAAGCGGGCGAGTGGTCGAGGACCCGAAGGAGGCGCGCGCCGCCCTGCAGATGCTCCTCGACAAGTACGCCCCGCACCTCCGGCCTGGTGTCGACTACCGCCCCACCACCGACGACGAACTCAAGCGCACCGCGGTCTACCGGATCGACATCGAGACCTGGAGCGGCAAGCAGAAGGAGGTGGAGGAGGATTTTCCGGGGGCGTTTGCGCTGGCGCCGCCTCCGGTCCCGTTTCCGGCGCGCGGGTCGGCACGGTAGCTCTACCCCGAGTGCTTCGCCGCCAGCGCCTCCAGCCCGGCGTCGATCTCCTCAGCCGGCACCCACCGCCCCCGCACCATCACCCCGACGCGGTCGAACAGGTTCGCCAACTCTTCGAGGGGGTTGGATCCCAGCAGCACCAGATCGGCGCGCTGTCCCTCCGCGATCGTCCCGAAGTTGCCGTCCAGTCCCAGGTGCGACCCCACGTATTCTCCCACCGTGGCCGTCCCGCTCTTCAGAATCTCGTAGTTGGACATCCCGGCGTCCGACATCACCTGCAGCTCCCGGTGCAGCGCGAACCCGGGCACGTTGAAGAGCTGCGGCGAATCGGTCCCCATGAGGATCCCGGCGCCGGCGTCCGAGAGCTCCTTCAGGACGCGCATCCGCAGCGCAAGGTAGACGTCGGCGCCCTCCCGGCCCGAGCCGGCCCGCCTCCGCCATCCCTCCCGAGTCTGGGGCGACACGTACTTCATCTCGGGCTGCTGCAGTAGCTGTTCGGCATTCGGCGCCGCGTACAGGTTCTCCCACAGGTACATCGTCGGCACCACGTAGACGTCGTGCTCAATCGTGAGCTGGATGATCTCGGCGAGTTTGGCGTCGTCCACCCCGCGCGCGAGTCCTCCAAGGCTGATCTGGCCGACGCTCACCTGGGCCTGCACGTCATCGGACGCGATCGCCTGGATGTAGCCGTCGAGATGATCGACTGTGGACATGCCGGTCTCGATTGCGTGCACCAGCCCGACATCCTGCGGGACGTGGCCGCCGAAGGTGAGGCCCACCTCCCGGGCCACTGCCGACATGTGGTCCCACGCCGCCAGGGGCACCCCCGGGTGGATCTTCTGCAGGTGGTAGCCGGCCTCCACGTGTGCGCGGATCAAGGTCTCCGCCGCCTCGGGTGTGGGGGCGGTCCCGCCGTTGAGCGATGGCGCGCCGACGTAGAAACTCGGGCCGAGGACCTCGCCGCGCTCGAGTTCGCCCGCGAGCGGGATCTGGTAGGCCGATCCGAGCATGCCCCGGATGGTGGTGATCCCGTTGGCGACGTAGAGGAAGAGGATGTCCTCGACATCTTCGCGGGGCGGGTTGGCCCCGGGCGGAACGTGTGCGTGCATTTCGGCGAGTCCCGGCATGAGGTAGCGCCCCTCGCCGTCGATGACGGTGGCTCCACGGGGCACGCCGACCTCGTCCGCGGGTCCGACGGCGGTGATCACTCCATCCTGCACTACCGCGGTCTGGCCGGACAGCAACGCGTCCGATGTCATCGGCAGCACGCTCACGTTGGTGAACGCTGTCAGGCCCGGAATAGGCTCCTGGGCATAGCAACCCGTGACGGTTGCGGCCGTGACCACCGCGGCGAGCGCCACCGCTGCAGCCGTCGATCCCATGCTTGCGTTCTTCATGTGTTCCTCCCTGAACCTGGTTCTCCGGTTCCGCGCGCACCCGCGGTGCTCCCAGTCATGATATCGCTTCCGGCTGCGGGCTGCCTCCCCGCGGGAGCGCACCATCCGTCCACGCTGGCCCCACCGCCCGTCCCCGGCGTACACTGAACCACCCGGTCGGCTGCCCACCGGCCCGGCCCACACCCACCCCGGAGGGCCCCATCACCACCCCCGTCACCCAACCCGAACGGATCGCGGCCATCGACGTGCTTCGCGGCTTCGCCGTGCTGGGCATTCTCATCGTCAATGTCCAGGGCTTCGCGCGGATTGCGTCCGCGTACTCGAACCCCGCCTCCGGCCGCATCCTGGAGGCTGCCGACCAGTGGACGTGGGCCGCGATCTACCTCTTCTTCGACACCAAGTTCATCTCCATCTTCTCGCTGCTCTTCGGCGTGGGCATCGCAATCATGAGCGAGCGGATGGCCAGCCGCGGCGTCTCCGGCACCGGCCTCCACTACCGCCGCCAGTTCTGGCTCCTCGTGATCGGCCTCATGCACGCCTTCCTGATCTGGCACGGCGACATCCTCGTCGCATACGCGCTGTGCGGCTTCCTGCTCTATCCGCTCCGCAACCTCGCCCCCCGCCCCCAGCTCTGGATCGGCGGGGCAGCGGTCTCGGTGGTGGTCATCCTGCTGGGACTCCTCGCGCTCGTCCTGCCGTATCTGCCGGAGGCGGAGCGGGCCGATCTGATGGCCGAATGGGCCCCCTCGCAGGAGGTTATCGACGCCGAGATCGCCGCCTTCCGGGGTTCGTGGGGCGACCAGTTGCCCGAGCGGGCTTCGCTGTACCTGCTCGCGATCGGCAGCGTCTTCCCGTTCTATGTGCTATGGCGCGCCGGAGGCCTGATGCTGGTGGGCATGGCCCTCTACCGGCTGGGGGTCGTCACGGGTGCGCGCTCAACGGCGTTCTACCGCCGGATGGCGGGGCTCGGTCTGGGGCTCGGCCTGCCTCTTTGCGCCTGGGGTGCTTCGGCCATCTTCCGGTCCGGCATCGAATGGGACCAGGTGATGTTCAGCACGCAGCTGCTCAACTATGTCGGATCGATCGGCGTCTTCCTCGGCTACGTGGCGCTGATCATGCTGATGGTGAGAGGCGGCTGGCTGGCCTGGCTGCGGCGGCGCCTGGAGGCGGCGGGCCGCATGGCGCTGACCAACTACATCACGCAGAGCATCATCTGCTCGCTATTGTTCTACGGGCACGGGTTCGGGCTCTTCGAGCGGGTGAACGCGCCCGGCCAGGTAGGGATCGTGGTCGCGATCTGGACGCTGCAGCTGGCCTGGTCGCCCTGGTGGCTGGCGCGCTTCCGCTTCGGCCCGCTGGAATGGATTTGGCGTTCGGCTACGTATATGAAACGACAGCCGATGAGGGTTTGAGCCGCGGGTGACACTCCGCCCGCGCACCAGGAGCAAGCAATGAACATGCCGGAACGATTGTTGAACCCGAAGGAAGTGCTGCGCGTGATGGACGCCGCGCAGGTCATCCACGAGCGGCAGGCGGCGCTGGAAGAGCACGAAGCGCTCGACCGCGAGGCCACGATCCGCGAAATCCAGATCATGTACGAGGAGTTGGGCGACCTCGTCGACGCCAGGGTGATCGAGGAGGCGCTCGACGAGTATCTCGCCCAGCGCTACGCGTTCACTCCGCCGCGGCCCGGTTTCGGGAACCGGCTGGCACTCCTGTACATCCGGCGCGGTTGGGTGACGAAGCGGGTGCTGCTCCCCGCCGCGGGGGTGGTCGCGCTCGGCTGGGGCGGCTTCGCGCTCACCGACGCCATGCGCACGAACGCGCTCGAGCGCGACGCCGACCAGTTGCGGGCCGAGGTGGCGCGCCTGGAGACGGCCCATGACGCCGGTATCGACGAGATCCAGGCGCTCCGTGCCCGCGGCATCCCGGTGGACCTGCCGTCCGGAGAGGTTGAAGCGTTCAGGGCGGGTCTCGCGTCCGCCGAGAGCCAGCTGACCGAGATCGCCGCGACCCTGGAGCCGATCGCCGATGGGGCCGGCCGTGGGGAACTCACCCGCGCCGCGATCAGCGGCCTGAACCAGAGGGCGGAGGCCGTCGGGAACAGTCTTGCGTTCGCCCGCAGCGACATCATGGGCGCCGATGTTGTGATCGAGAGCCATGCTCGCATGCGCACCCTGGCGGCCGAGATCGTGGGCCTGCATGCGGCGGTGCTGACGGAGGCGGTCGAAGAGCTTGCCGACGAACGGGCCGCCGAGCTGAGGCGGAGCGCGGACGGGCAGCTGGCCGCGCGGGACCTGGATGGGCTCGAAGCGACCGCGGAGAGCTACCGGCAGCTCCGCGCGCAGATCGGCGCCGAATACGAACTCGTCATCGTCGGGGGCACCTGGCGCTACCACACCGAACTGGAGGGGGTGCGCAACTACTACCTCCGGGTCCAGGCGATCACGGCGGACGGGCAGCGGCTGGAGGTCGCGATCCGCAACGAGGAAGACGGCACCACGGCCGGGGTAGGGGAGTGGGCCGAGCGGGTGCCGAAGGAGGTGTACGACCGGATCGCAGCCGACAAGGAAGACAACGGGCTCATCGACGACGACGACTTCGGCTTCAAGCGGAGAGGATTCCTGACCGCGGAGCGGAACTACGAGGACCTCGGCCAGATCACGGAGTGGTAGCCATGCATACAGGGAGAGACGTGCACCGCGACCTGGTCAGGCGCATCCGGAAGGTGCGGCGGAGGGTGGCGCGCGAGGAGAAGGAGATCGAGGAACTGCAGCGCCAGGTTGCGGTGAGCGGCGAGCGCAGGGCGGCTACGGTACGCGCACTGGCCGAGTTCCATCTGCCGGAGATGAACGAGGAAGCGGTCGCGGGGACGCTCGCCGGGATGGAGGCGGACATCCGCGCGATCTACGAGGACAAGAAGGAACGCCTGGACGAGGTCGAGCGGTCGATTCCGGTGCAGCGTGAGGGGGTGGAGGGGGCGGAGGCCGCGCTGGCCACGGTGACCGAGGCGCTGAACGAGACAGGCAGGGAGCGGGCGCGCCTGGCGCGGATCGTCTTCGAGGAGCTGCAGGAGATGCCGAGGTGGAAACGCCTCTTCGAGCAGGTGCGCAAGCTGGAGGCGCGGGTCGGGGCGTCGGAGAAGCGCCGGGAAGCCGCGCTGCGGGAGCAGAGGGAGAAGACGTCCGCGTACGAGCGCGACCCGTTCTTCGCGTACCTGTCGCGCCGTCGCTACGGGACCGGGGCCGCCGCGGGGAACGCGATCACTCGCCGCCTCGACCGGTGGGTGGCGGCGGTGACGGACTACGAGGCCGTGCGGGGGAGGTACGACCTGCTCAACGCGCTGCCCGGACATGCGGAGTCGGCCCTGGAAAAGGACCGGAAGGCGCTCGCGGTTGCGGCCCCGCCGCTGGAAGAGCTCGAGGCCCAGGTGATCGACCGCAACGGCATGACTCCGGTGCTCAAGCGGGGGGAGAGGCTGTACGCGGAGCGCGAAGAGGCGCGCAGGGCGCTGAGGGATGCGGAGGCCGCGCTGCGGGCGCTCACCGAGGAGCTGGCCGCGCTCCGCGACGAGCGGGGATCGTACTTCGAGACGGCGATGGACGGCATCGAGGCCTACCTGGAGGGGAGTTCGCTGGGTGAACTCGTGGCCATGGCGCGAGAGACCCGGGACCCGCGCGATGACGTGCTCGTGGCGCGGCTTGCCGAGACCGACGCGCTGCTGGCCGACCTCCGTGCCCGGCTGGCGGACCACAAGGAGGAACGCTCCAGCCTGGCGTCCCGGCTGGGAGAGCTGGAGGACCTTCGCGACCGCTTTGAAAGGGAGGACTGGAACGGCCGCCGCTCCCAGTTCGACGACTCGCTGAACATGAACGCGCTCCTGCTCGGCTTCATGGCCGGCCGGCACTCGTCCAGCCGGCTCTACAGGACGCTCCGCCGGCACCAGAATTTCCGGCCGATCGGCGACAGCGGGTTCGGGTCGAGCGGAGGATTTGGGGGTGGTGGATTCAGCAGCGGGGGTGGGTTTGGTGGTGGTGGAGGTGGATTCAGTACGGGAGGCGGATTCTAGCGCGGTCCCTGGATGGACCCCACGTGAGCACCGAGTGCGACGATGCGCATCCGGGCGCCGCTTCACCTCACCTGTTCGCGATGTAAAGACAACATTACCTTTTGTCATGTTCACCATACATCTTGCGGTTCCAGGGCTTCGCTCTGCGTTGCGCCTCGGGCGAATGTCCTTACGGCGGGAATGCCACGCCGCCATCGCCTTGCTCTGCGCAGGGTGCGGCGTTCCCGACCAGGGCGAGGCGACCGGCCCGAGCCGCACAGACAGCGCGGGGGTCGAGGTCGTCCGGAACACGGATGAGCCGTTGCGCCGCGGGGAACTCGTTCAGCCCGCCAGGCGCGTCTTCGGTTCCGAGCAAGAGGGTCCGGAACTGTTCGGCGGAGTCG
>JAPOOQ010000254.1 GCA_026713345.1 Gemmatimonadota bacterium
GTTCCGCAGCCGGGCCGCCCCCCGAGGCCGACGGCGGGGTCCGCGCGGCCGGGGAACCCCTCCCCCCCGGGCAGGAGATGGGGGGCCATGCGGGGGCCCGCCCCCTCTCCCGGCTCCCCCGCCAGATCCAGAAGCGCTCCCGCCTCTTCGCCGTCGTCGAGTCCCTCGACAACGGGAAGACGATCCGCGAAGCGCGCGACCTCGATATCCCGCTCGCAGCCAGGCACTTTTATCACCACGCGGGGTGGGCCCAGCTCGCCGTCACGGAGTTTTCCGGCTACGAGCCCGTCGGGGTGGCGGGACAGATCATCCCCTGGAACTTCCCGCTGCTCATGCTCGCCTGGAAGGTGGCGCCCGCGCTGGCCGCCGGGAACACCGTCGTTCTCAAGCCGGCGGAATACACCCCCCTGTCGGCGCTGCTCTTCGCCGAGGTGGCCGCCGAGACCGGGCTGCCCCCGGGCGTCCTGAACATCGTGACGGGGGACGGCGCCACCGGAGCGGCCATCGTACGGCACGCAGGGATCGCCAAGGTCGCCTTCACCGGCTCGACGGAGGTGGGCCGCGAGATCCGCCGCGAGACCGCCGGGACCGGCAAGCAGCTCTCGCTGGAGCTCGGCGGCAAGTCCCCCTTCGTCGTCTTCGACACCGCCGACCTCGACGCCGCCGTCGAAGGGATCGTGGACGGGGTGTGGCTGAACCAGGGACAGGTCTGCTGCGCGGGGTCGCGGCTGCTGGTGCAGGAGAATGTGGAGGAGGAGATGCTGACCCGTCTCCGCGCGAGGATGGAGAGCATCCGGGTCGGGCATCCGCTCGACAAGTCGATGGACATGGGCGCGGTGGTGGACCAGAGCCAGATGGACCGCATCCTGGGGTTCCTGGACGCCGGCGAGGCCGATGGCGCCGAGATCTGGCAGCCTTCCGGCGAGGTGCCGCGGGACGGCTTCTTTCTGCCGCCCACGCTCTGCACCGGAGCACCCGTCTCGAGCCCGATCGTCACCGAAGAGGTCTTCGGGCCGGTGCTGGTGAGCCTGACCTTCCGCACCCCGGCCGAAGCGGTGGCGCTGGCCAACGACACGCGCTTCGGGCTCGCCGCCAGCGTCTGGACCGAGGACCTGAGCCTGGCGATGGACGTGGCGCCCGCGGTCAAGGCCGGCACGGTGTGGGTGAACTGCACCAACCGGTTCGACGCGGCCTCAGGGTTCGGGGGCTACCGCGAATCGGGGTTCGGCCGCGAGGGTGGGAAGGAAGGGATGTGGGAGTACCTGAAGCCGGTCGGGCGGCGGCGCGCTACCGGTGCGGCGGTGGCGGAGCAGGCCGGGGTGCGGTTGGCGGGCGGAGCTTCGGGCGACACGATGCCGGGAGGGGACCGGCCACCGGGAGACGCGATCGACCGCACCCGGAAGCTCTGGATCGGCGGGAGGCAGCGTCGACCCGACGGAGGCTACTCGCTGACGCAACCGGGCCCGGACGGGCTTCCCTGGGGTGAGGCGCCCCGCGGCAACCGCAAGGACGTGCGGGACGCGGTCGAGGCAGCGGGGAAGGCGCGGGGGCCCTGGGCCGCGACGACCGCCTACCTGCGCGCCCAGATCCTGTACTTCGTGGCCGAGAACCTGGCGGCGCGCGCCGACGAATTCGCCGAGGCACTGAGGGGCGCGGCCGGGATGACGGAAGGGGACGCGCGCGCCGAGGTGGACGCGGCGGTGCAGGCGCTCTTCACCTTCGCGGCCTGGGCGGACAAGCACGACGGCAGGGTGCACTCCACCCCGTTTCGCAACGTCACCTTCGCGATGAACGAGCCGGTCGGGACGGTGGCCATCCGCTGCGCGGAGGCGGCACCGCTGGCCGGGGTCGCGGGCTCGGTGGGCGCGGCGCTCTGCCAGGGGAATGTGGCGGTGGTGGTCGTGCCCGAACGCTTCCCGCTTCCCGCGCTGGACCTGGTGCAGGTCCTGGAGACTTCGGACGTGCCCCCCGGAGTGGTCAACGTGCTCGCGGGGATCCACGGCGAGGTCGTGCCGACGCTCGCGGCCCACGACGACGTGGACCAGCTCTGGGATTTCGTGGGCGACGACCTCTCCGGCGAAGCCGAACGCCTGTCCGCCGGGAACCTCAAGCGGGTCTGGGTGGACCGTGCAGCCTCCGTGGACTGGCTCCGGCTCTCCGGAGACGCCTGCGAGACGCTGCTGCGCAAGGCAACCCGGGTCAAGAACATCTGGGTCCCCTACGGAGTCTGAGTGAGCCGGCGCCCCACCCCGGGCGACGCCCGGACCATCGCGCGGCGGCTCTTCGGTGCGGATGGCGAAACGACCCCCCTGCCCGGCGAGTTCGACTGGAACTACCGCGTTTCCGGGCCCACAGGGGACTTCGTGCTCAAACTCGGTCCACCCGGCCGCCAGCCGGTCTTCGAGCTGATCACCGCCGCGCTGAGCCACCTGGAAGGCTCCGGCCCGGTTGGCCGCGTCCCGCGTGTGATTCCTGCGGAGGGCACCGCCCCCCCGTCCCCAATCGCGGAGGTCGACCATCACGGAGAGCCGATCATTGGGTCCGCCTGCACCTACATCGAGGGGACCCCGCTGGCCGAGCTCAGGCCCCGTTCCATGGCCGTACTCGAGTCGCTGGGCGTGCTGCTCGCCGAACTGGACGCCGCGCTCACGGACTTCGAACACCCCGCGCTGACCCGCGATTTCCCCTGGCGGATGGACACCGCGCCCGGGGTCGTGCGCTCCCGCCTCGGGGATCTCGCCACGGGCCGCGACCTGGTCACCGCGACGCTGGAGCGCGCCATGCGCCGCCTGGACCCCGTGCGCGGCGACCTGCCCTCCTCGCCGATCCACAACGACGCCAACGACTACAACGTGATCGTGGTCCCCTCCCTCGAGGGGGCGCGGCTCGCCGGCCTCATCGATTTCGGCGATGTGGTGCACGGCTGGCGGGCGGCCGAGATCGCCGTCGCCGCCACCTATGCCATGATGGGGCTGCCCGATCCGCTCGAGGCCGCGTGTGCCATCGTGCGCGGCTACGCCTCCGTGTCGCCGCCCAGCGACGCCGAATGCGCGGCGATCGTGCCGATCGTGGCCCTCCGGCTCTGCCTCTCGGTCTGCGTGCAGGCCGGCGAGATGCGGCGCCAGCCGGACAACGCCTACCTCGCGGTGAGCCAGAAACCTGCGTGGGAACTCCTGGGCACGCTGGCGCGGACCGACTGGAGGATCGCTGAATTCAGGATTCGCGAAGCCGCCGGGCTCCCCCCCAATCCCCGACTCGCGGCGCTCGCCCCGCCACCCCCGGTCGCCCCCCTGATGGCGCCCGCCGTCCTCGCGCGCCCCCACACCATCGACCTTTCCGTGGGCAGCCTGGACCTCCCCCACCCCGACGACCTTGCCGTCGAGGGCGCGCCCGACCGCTGGGTAGTGGCCGAGATGGCCGCCCACGGAGCCACCGTGGGGGTGGGCCGCTACGGCGAGGCCCGGCTCCTCTACGACGCCCCCGACTTCCACATCGCAGGCAACGACGGCCCCGAGGCCCGCACCATCCACCTCGGCCTGGACCTCTTCGCACCGCCGGGAACCCCCGTCCACAGCCCCCTCGCGGGTGTGGTCGCGTCGGTCGCCGACAACGACCAGCCGCGCGACTATGGCCCCACCGTCATCCTGCGCCACGACCCCGGATTCCACACCCTCTACGGCCACCTCGACCACGCCACCCTCGGCCACCTCGAACCCGGCCGGCACATCGCCGCGGGAGACGTGATCGGCTGGCTCGGCGGCGCGGACGTCAACGGGGGCTGGCCACCCCATCTGCACTTCCTGGTCATCGCGCTGGACCCCCTCTGCGACGACGGCATCGAGGGCGCCGACCCCCACAACTTCCCCGGCGTGGCGCTTCAGCGTCTGCGCGCGGTCTGGGAATCGGTGCTGCCCGACCCCTCCGCGCTCGCCGGCCTGCCCCCCGGCGCCGTGACCACGACCGGCGCCGCCGACGATCCCGGCTTGCGGAAACGCGATCTGACCGCAAAGCGCAAGACGGTTCTCGGTTCGTCCCTCAGTCTGTCTTACGCCGACCCGGTCCACGTCGTGCGGGGCGTTGGCGCGTACCTCTACGACGACACGGGGCGCCGCTACCTCGACACGGTCAACAACGTGCCGCACGTGGGGCATGCAAACCCCCGCGTCGCCGGGGCGATCGCCCGCCAGAGCCGTGTGCTGAACA
>JAPOOQ010000255.1 GCA_026713345.1 Gemmatimonadota bacterium
GTCTACGCCGGGGAGAAGGCCAACGAGGTGGCGGGCGAATGGCTGCCGCAGGAGACCCTGGACGCGCTCACCGAGTTCCGGGTGGCGATCAAGGGGCCGCTGACGACGCCGGTAGGGGGCGGCATCCGCTCGCTGAATGTGACGCTGCGCCAGGTTCTCGACCTGTACTCGTGCATCCGGCCGGTGCGCTGGATTCCGGGGGTGCCGTCGCCGGTGCGCGAGCCTGACAAGGTGGACATGGTCATCTTCCGCGAGAACACGGAGGACGTGTACGCAGGGATCGAGTGGGCGTCGGGGACGGAGGAGGCGGGCCGGGTGCGCGATTTCCTGAACGAACGGATGGGCGCCTCGATCCGCGAGGCGAGCGGGATCGGGATCAAGCCGGTCAGTCCGTTCGGCACGAAGCGGCACGTCGCCGCCGCGATCCGCTATGCGATCGCCCGGGGCAGGGACTCGGTCACGCTGATGCACAAGGGCAACATCATGAAGTACACGGAAGGGGCGTTCCGGGACTGGGGCTACGAGGTCGCCGCCGAGCAGTTTGCCGACTCGACGATCGCCGAGTCGCGGATCTGGGAGGGAGAGGAGGCGAACGGGCGGGTGGTGATCAAGGACCGGATCGCGGACTCGATGTTCCAGCAGGTGCTGCTGCGCCCGGCCGAGTATTCGGTGGTGGCGACGCCGAACCTGAACGGGGACTACCTGTCGGATGCGTGCGCGGCCCAGGTGGGCGGGCTGGGGATGGCGCCGGGCGCCAACGTGGGCGATTCGGTCGCGCTCTTCGAGGCGACGCACGGAACCGCGCCCAAGTACGCGGGGCTGAACCGGGTGAATCCCGGGTCGCTGATCCTGTCGGCGGCGATGATGCTCGAACACCTGGGCTGGGAGGAAGCCGCGCGCGCCATCGACCGGGGGCTGGAGGGGGCGGTGGGCGCCCGCATGGTGACGTACGACCTCGAGCGGCAGATGGAGGGCGCCACGAAGGTGTCGACCTCGCGGTTCGCCGAGACGATCGTCGCCCACATGTGAGCTGAGCGAAACCGAATGCGCCTGGAGACGAACGCGGGGCCGCCGGAGCGGATCGAGACCCCGCTCATGGTGGTGCTGGTGGCTTCGGACCGGCTGCCGCCGGAGCCGGGGCCGCGGCCGGAGGCGGCGCCGCAAGCCGAGCCTGGGATGGGGCTGGAGTTGGCGGCTCTTGACCGGCTGGTCGGCGGGGCGTTGGGCCGGGCAGTGGCGGCCGGAGACTTCCGGGGGCGTGCGCGCGATCGGGTGCTGGGACACCGCCCCGCCGAGCGGGGACCTGAGAGGGTTCTGTTCATCGGCGTGGGGAGCACGAAGGCGCTGACGCCGGAGAAGCTGCGTGTGGCGGCCGGCAAGGCGGTACGGGCGGCGGAGTTCCGCTGTTTGCGTTCCCTCGCGCTGTGCGTGCGATTCCTGGACATGGAGGCGCTCGGCGCTCGCGGGGTGCAGGCGGCCGCGGAGGGGCTGGTGCTGGCTTCCTGGCGGTTCGATGAGCTGCGGTCGGAGGGGGGAGCGGACGGGGAAGCTGCAGCGAATGGCGGGGCTGCCATGGACGGCACAGCCCGGCCCCCGCCTGTCGAATCGGCGGTGGTGGTGGCGGCACCCTCGGACGGACTCGAAGAGGCGGTGCGGCTCGGGCATGCTTTCGCGGCCGGCGAGAACCGGGCGCGCACGCTGCAGGCCCGGCCCGGGAATATCGCCACCCCTTCCCACCTGGCTGACGAGGCACGGCGGATCGCCGACGAGGCCGGGCTCGAGGTGGAGGTCCTCGGACCCGCGGAGATGAAGGCCGAAGGGATGGAGGCGCTCCTCGCCGTGTCGCGGGGCTCGGACGAGGAGCCGCGGCTGATCGTGCTGAGGCACCGGGGCGGGGAGCATGGCGAAGCTCCGCTGGTGCTGGTGGGGAAGGGGCTGACCTTCGACGCGGGCGGCATCTCGATCAAGCCCGCAAAGGGCATGGAGAAGATGAAGTACGACATGTCCGGGGGGGCAGCGGTCATGGGCGCGATGTGGGCCGTGGGGCGCCTGGGGCTTCCCGCGAACGTCATCGGGGTGGTGCCCGGCTCCGAGAACCTGCTGAGCGGGTCGGCGACGAAGCCGGGCGATGTGATCGGGAGCCGCGCGGGCAGGTCGATCGAGGTGATCAACACCGACGCCGAAGGGCGCCTGATCCTGGCTGACGCACTGGACTACGCGGTCGAATGGAGACCGGCGGCCATCGTCGACTGCGCGACGCTCACCGGCGCGGCCGTGGTCGCTCTGGGGCATCACCGTTCGGCCGTACTGGGCAGCGACGAAGGCCTGGTTGAGGAGTTGCGCGCGGCGGGGGACGCGGCAGCGCAGCCGTGCTGGCCGCTCCCGATGGGCCCGGAATACCGAAAGCAACTCAAGAGCGGGGTGGCCGATCTGAGGAACGTTGGCGGGCGTCCGGCCGGCACCATCACCGCCGCCTGCTTCCTCTCCGAATTCACGGGCGACATCCCTTGGGCACACCTGGACATCGCCGGAACGGCCTACGGCAGCACGAAGAAGCCCTACCTGCGCAACGGTCCGTTCGGCCTTCCCTGCCGGCTGCTCCTCGAATGGGTTCACGCGAGGGCATTCTCATGACCCGCCTGGCCGCCGCTGCGCTTTTCGCCGTCCTCCTTCCGGGCTCCCTCGCCGCCCAGGATCCGCCGGATTCGCTCCGTGCGGACCCCGATTCCCTGCAGGATTCGACCCAGGTCGCGGACTCCCTGGCCGTCGATTCCCTCGGTCAGGACTCGCTCGGCGTCGACTCCCTGGCCGTCGACAGCGTTCCGCGGCCATCGGTCATGCCGACGCTCCCCGATCCCGCCCCGGCGGGGAGCCTGACCGGGATATGGGAGTGGGACCGGGAGGCGCTGATGGGCACGCGCGCGCAGACGCTGTGGGAACTCCTGGCCGACATCCCCGGGCTGGTCGCGGTGCGGAGCGGGGACTACGGAGCGGCGGCCACCGTGTTCCCTGTAGGGCATTCAGGGGGTGGACTGCGCCTGTATTACGACGGAGCCGAACACCTCCCGCTCGAGGGATCGGTGGCGGACCTCACACGCATCCCCGTGTCGGGGTTGGGCGGCGTCCGCGTGATCCGGAGGCCCGGTGGTGTGGAGGTCCACCTTTCGCGGTTCGTCCATGCCAGTGCGCGGCCCCTGTCGCTGATCGAGGCCGGCACCGGCGATCTCGACACCAACATGCTGCGCGCAACCTTCTCCTACCCCCGCGCCCTGAGGGGGAAGATGACCCTTGGGCTGGAGCGGCTCGACACCCGTGGCCGGGACACGCCGGGCGCAGTGACGGGAGGCTGGCTCCGCTACAGTCTGCACCGTGGCGACCGGGCCGGGGTCGGCTTCGAGTACCGCCGCATGGGAACGGAGCGGGACGTGTTCACCGAGGAGCCCGGGTCGGTGAGCCGCTCCGACTGGACGGTGCAGGGCCGTTGGGCCCCGGTGGACGGATTGCTGGCGGAAGCCTGGAGCACCGGAGCCTCCGTCGTCGCGGGCGACAGCCTTGAGGCCTTTCCCTACACCGCGGAGTCGCGGGGCCAGTCCGGCGTGCGCTTCTCGCTCGGGCGGGGCGGCCTGTGGGGCCGGGCGACGGCCCGCTTCAACGACGGCGAAGGGATTGCGGACCGTGAACTCGCGGCGGAGCTCTCGGCGGTGTGGCCGCGGTGGGGGGGCGTGACCGCCCGGGCCAGGCGTGAGTCGTGGGACGAGGCGACCGGCGAGTCGTTCGACCTCAGCGCCTGGGTGACGCCGATCTCCTATGTGGCTCTCTTCGCGGAGCGGGGGGGTGGGACGCGTTCGGTCCCCTACCTGAGACCGTTGCCGCCGCCCGAGCCCGATACTTTGATGGACCCGGGCGATCCCGACACCACCATGGTCGACCCCGACTCGGTGGGCGCCGGCCCGGCCAGCCGCTTTACGGACCGCAGCGGAAGCCGCCTGGGGATCAGGCTCGCCTGGCGCGACATCGAGGTTACGGGTGCCATGGTTTCGGCCGAGGCCGATTCGATCTGGCCCACGCAGCTGCTCTTCGACCGGGGAGGGCTCGTGCTGCCGCAGCCCCGGAGGCGGGGCCTGGAAATGACGGGGCGCATCCCGCTCTGGCCGCGCGGGCTCTACTTCCTGGGTGAAGTCCAGCTTTGGGAGGCGGAGGACTCGGCGGCGGCCGGGCTGCTCTACTTCCCCGAACACCAGTACCGGGGGAGTTTCACCTTCCACAGGCAGTACTTCCCGACCGGGAACTTCGAGGTGTGGGTCGATGTGGGCGCCAGGGGGCGCGCGGAGATGAAGGTGCCGCTGCCGGATCCTGAAGCGCCCGGGGCGGGCACGGGGGTGGATCCGGCTTCCGGAGACTCCGTTGGCGTCCCCTCGGTGGTGCCGTTCTACCAGGATTGGTATTTCCGACTGCAGCTTCGCGTGCTGAACCTCAACATCTTCGCGACGGTGGATAATCTCACCTTCCGGCGCAACAACCAGGACGTGCCGGGCAGGCTGCTCCCCATCACGCGCGGGTTCTACGGAGTCCGCTGGACCTTCTGGAACTGATGCGGGAGGTCCGGCGATGATCCGCAGCATGACGGGGTACGGAACCGCGCAGGCCGAGCTGCCGGACGGCCGCGTGCTCCGCGCGGAGATCCGCACGGTGAACCACCGCCACCTCACCGTCTCGGCCAACCTGCCGCGCGGGTGGGAAGGGATGCGCCCCGGTGTGATGGAGAAGGTGCGCGAGGTGCTCAGGCGGGGCTCGGTGTCGCTGTCGGTGACGTGCGAGAGTCCCGGCCGCACCGACCCCGGGACGCCCGTACTGGATCTGGAGCGGGCGCGGCGCTACGTGGAGCTGCTGCGAGGGGCCGGGGCGGAACTCGGCGTGGAGGACCGGCTCGATCTGGCCGCGCTGGCCGCGCTGCCGGGCGTGCTCAGGTCCGAGGTCGCGCCGGGCGGGGGCGACGAGGGCGAGGAGCCGCATGAGGAGGGATTGATGGCCTGTCTGGAGGCCGCGCTGCAGGGGGTGGCGGGGATGCGGGAGGCGGAGGGGGGGCGGTTGGAGGAGGAGCTGCGCGGGGGGGTGGGCCGCATCGAGGCCGCTACGGAGGCGATCGAGGCCCTTGCGCCGCAGCGCCTGGTGCGGGAACGGGACCGGCTGCGCGAACGGGTGCAGGCGCTGGCCGGGGACATCGGGACCGACGAGGAACGGCTCGCGCGGGAGATCGCCTACCTGGCCGAGAAGTGGGACATCGCGGAGGAGGTGGCGCGCCTGCGTTCCCACGTTGCGCTCTTCGTGGAGACGCTGGACGCCGCCGGTAGCGCCGGGACCGAGACGGCGGGCAAGCGGCTCGGCTTCGTGGTGCAGGAGATGCACCGGGAGGCGAACACGGTGGGCGCGAAGGCCAACGACGCCGCGATCTCGGCTGCGGCGGTCGCGATCAAGGAGGAGCTGGAGCGGCTCCGGGAGCAGTTGGAGAATGTGGAGTGAGCGCCGCGCACGGACCGCTGGTGCTGGTGGGGCCGTCGGGGGCGGGGAAGACCACCATCGCCGCGCGGCTCGTGGAGCGGCACGGCGGGCGTTTCGCGCTGTCGGTGTCCGCGACGTCGCGCGGGCCGCGCCCGGGTGAGGAGGACGGCCGGGATTACCACTTCGTGTCGCGCCACGACTTCGACCGGATGGTCCGCGCCGGCGAACTCGCCGAGTGGGCGGAGGTCCACGGCGAACGCTACGGGACCCCCGCCGCCAATCTGGTCCCGGCGGCGGAGGGCGGCCCCGTCACCGTTCTGGACATCGATATCCAGGGTGCGCGGCAGGTGATGAGGCGCGCCGCGTCCGCCTTGGTTATCTTCATTCTCCCCCCCGGCCCGGACGAATGGATCGACCGGCTGGCGGGGCGGGGCACCGAGTCACCCCGGGAGATCGCGCGGCGCCTCCGTACGGCGCTGCAGGAGCTCGCGGAGGCGCCGTCCTTCGACCGGTTCGTCGTCAATGCCGATCTGGAGCGTGCCGCCGACGAGGTGCTGGCCCTGGTGGAGGGGGCTGGCCGGGGCCCTGGCGCGAGCCGGGGATTCGGGTCGTTGCGTGACGCGCTTGAGAAGGGCGCGCGGTTCGAGATCGAACGGCTGGAGCTGGCCGACGGGGCAGCTACCGCCGATCAAGGAACATAGGAAGTGAGAGAAATGAGAGTTTTTACCCCTGAAGAGATCGCCATTCACAACGAGAGCAAGTACCAGGGAGTGCTGGTGGCGGCGAAGTACGCGCGCGAACTCAACCGCCTTCCCGAAGGGGCCGTCCAGCTCTCCGACCAGAAGAAGCTCTCCACGCGCGCCCTCGAAGCAATCACCTCGGGCCAGGTGGAATACCGGCTCCTGAGGCGCCGCCGTCCCGAAGCCGAATAAGGCCTTCCGTGGCGCCCGGCGGCCCCCGCGAGCCCGGTCCGCCCTGGGAGGGGCGCACCGTCGTCCTGGGGGTCTGCGGGGGCATCGCCGCGTACAAGGCCGTCCAGGTCGCCCGTGATCTGACCCTTCTCGGGGCCGCCGTGGATGTCGTCCTCACCGGATCGGCGCGCAGGTTCGTCGCGCCGCTGTCGTTCGAGGGGGTGACGGGGCGTGGACCCCTGGTCGACCTCTTCGCGGCCAGGGAGGCCGCGCTGCACATCTCGCTGGCCCGGGGCGCCGACTGCGTGTGCGTGGCTCCCGCGACCGCGGACTTCATCGCGCGGGCGGCGAGCGGGCGTGCCAGCGACCTGCTCACCACCGTCCTGGCCGCGGCCACCGCCCCGGTCGTGGTGGCTCCCGCAATGAACGACCGCATGTTCGCGCATCCCCGTACGCGCCGGAATCTCGCCCGCCTCCAGGAGGCGCCGGGGTACCAGCGGGTCGGACCCGCGGAGGGACGCCTCGCCGCGGGGGAGGGAAGCGGGCCGGGGCGCATGGCCGAACCGGAGGCGATCACGGACGCGGTGGGGCGGGCGCTGGCGGGTGGCGGCGCCCTGGCCGGGAAGCGCGTGCTGGTCACCGCAGGGGGGACGCGGGAGCCGGTGGACGCCGTGAGGTACCTGGGCAACCGCTCGTCGGGCAGGATGGGAGCCGAACTGGCGCGCGCGGCGTGGTTGCGGGGGGCGGAGGTGACGCTGGTGACGGGGCCCGCGGCGGTGGCCGCGCCCTGGGGGGCGACGGTGGTCCAGGTCGAGACCGCCCGCGAGATGCGCGAAGCCGTGCTGGGGCGGGTGGGGGGGGTGGACGTCGCGGTGCACGCGGCCGCGGTGGCGGACTACCGGCCGCGATCTCCGCGTCCGGGGAAGCTGAAGCGGGCCGAGATCGGGGACGCGCTAACGCTGGACCTGGTGAGGAATCCGGACATCGCGGCCGAGTGCGCCGCGCAGATGAAGCCGGAAAGCGTCGCGGTGGGGTTTGCGCTGGAGACGTCCGACCTGGTCGCCCGCGCGACGGAGAAGCTCGCCGCGAAGGGATTCGACCTCATCGTGGCCAACCCGGCAGGTGAGAGGGATGCGGGATTCGAGACGAACACGAACCGGGTGACGATCGTGGGCCGGGACGCGCCGCCGCGAGAGTTACCGCTGATGTCGAAATTCGCCGCCGCCTGGGAGATCATGGAAGCCGTCGAGGACCGGCTGCGGGGGAAGGGGGGGGCGGGGCCATGA
>JAPOOQ010000256.1 GCA_026713345.1 Gemmatimonadota bacterium
GGGGCGGCGATCCAGTGGCTGCGGGACGGACTCGGGCTGCTCGAGGATGCCGCCGAGAGCGAAGAGATGGCCCGCTCCCTGTCCGGCAACGCCGGCGTCCATCTGGTCCCCGCCTTCACCGGACTGGGCGCCCCCTGGTGGCAGCCGGACGCGCGGGGAGCGATCACCGGCCTGACACGGGGCACCACACGGGAGCACCTCGTGCGGGCGGCGCTGGAGGCCATGGCGTACGGCACCCGCGACGTGCTGGGCGCGATGGAGCGCGACGCCGGAGTCGGGGCCGCGGCGCTCAATGTGGACGGTGGGGCCGCGCGAAACGACTGGCTCCTGGAGTTCATGGCCGGGATCCTGGGCGTTCAGGTGCGAAGGCCCGCCATGGTCGAGACCACGGCCCTGGGCGCGGCCGGGCTGGCGGGTCTGAGCGCGGGACTGTGGCGTTCTCCGGACGATTTTTCGGCGGCATTCGCGGAAGGGAACACCTTCTCCCCCGAGATCGGAGCGGCGGAGCGGGACGAGTTGATCGCCGGGTGGCGGCGGGCGGTCGATGGAGCGCTTGCGGCATCCGGACTGTCCCCGCGGGCCGGGCATGCCTTAGATTAGAGGTCAACGCCGAATGGCAAGGTGGCTTGGCAGGCGCAGGTCGCCGGAATCAACCCGGAGCGAGAATCCAGGATGAAGAACGGACGCTTTTTCGTGGGACTGGTCGGGGTCGCCGCGGTCGTGGCCTGGCTGATGTGGACCGGAATCAGCGACAGCATGGTGTACTACCTCACGCCGGTCGAGCTCATGGCGCGGGTCGAGGAGGACCCGACCTTCCATGAGGTCGGAGTGAAGGTCAGCGGACGTGTCGTCGAGGGATCCTGGGAGCGGGGCGCCGCCGGCACCGGAACCCACCGGTTCGTGGTGGCCGACCTGGAACGCCCGGAGATCCTCTTCACGGTGTTCTACGAAGATGTCGTGCCGGACACCTTCAACGACACCGCCGAGGTGGTGCTCGAGGGCACCTACGGGACGGACGGGGTATTCGTCGCGCACACGGTCCTCACCAAGTGCGGCAGCCGCTACGAGGCGGCGGAGGAGGAGTTGGCGGCGTGACGATCCTGGGCGAGATCGCCCTCTGGATCGCCCTTCCCGTCGCGCTCTGGGGCGCGGTGGTGTCGTTCATCGGGGGCAGGACCGGGAGGAGCGACCTGGTCCTGAGCGGTGAGCGCACCGTCCATGTCCTCACCGTCCTGCTGATCGTGACCTCGCTGGGGATCATCGCGGCCTTCCTGGGCAACCGGTACGAGTACCTGTACGTCGCGAACTACTCCAACCGCGAACTCGACACCTACTTCAAGGTCGCCGGGCTCTGGGCGGGCCAGCGCGGATCGCTGGTCTTCTGGACGTTGCTTCTTTCGGTCTTCGCGTCGATCGCGGTCTTCCGCAACCGGCGTCGCAACCGGGAGTTCATGCCCTACGTGAGCGGAACGCTCCTCGGGCTGCTCTCCTTCCTGGTCATCGTCCTGCTCTTCGCGGACGTGAATCCCTTCGAAAAGATGGGCTTCACCCCCGCCAACGGCCGCGGACTGAATCCCCAGCTGCAGAACTACTGGATGACCATCCATCCGCCGACGCTCTACCTGGGATTCACCTCCTTCGCGGTCCCCTTCGCCTTCGCGGTCTCGGCGCTGCTCACGGGCCGGCTCGACTCCCGCTGGATCGCGGTCACCCGGCGCTGGATCCTCCTCAGCTGGTTCTTCCTGACCATCGGGATCATCTTCGGGATGCGGTGGGCCTACGAGGAGCTGGGCTGGGGCGGCTACTGGTTCTGGGACCCGGTGGAGAACGCGTCGCTGCTGCCGTGGCTGACCGCTACCGCCTTCCTTCACTCGATCCAGATCCAGGAGAACCGGGGGATGCTGAAGGTGTGGAACATGGCCCTCGTGGTCATCACCTTCCTCCTCACCCTTTTCGCCACCTTCCTGACGCGCTCCGGGCTCATCGAATCCGTCCACAGCTTCGCCGAAAACCTGAGGATCGCGTACATCTTCCTGGGCTTCATGGGCGGGCTGGCCGCGCTTTCCGCCCTGCTGATCGTCCACCGGCTCCCGTCGCTCAGGTCGGAGAACCAGATCCAGTCGTTCCTGTCGCGCGAGTCCGCCTTCCTCTTCAACAATCTCCTGTTGCTGGGCGTAACCTTCGCCGTGGCGTGGGGAACCCTCTTCCCGCTCATCACCGAAGGGTTTTTCGGCGAAACCATCAACGTGGGGCCGCCCTTCTACAACCGCGTCAACATCCCCATCGGGCTCCTCCTCCTGGCACTGATGGGGATCGGGCCCGTGATCGCGTGGCGGCGCGCGTCTCCGCGCAACCTGCGCAAGAACTTCACGGTTCCGCTCGCGGCGGCCGCAGCCGCGCTCGCCGTCCTGCTCCTTACCGGGGTGCGCCACACCATGGCGCTCGCGACCTTCACGATCTCCGCCTTCGTGATGACGGTCGTGGTCATCGAGTTCTGGAAGGGAACGAAGGCCCGGGCACGCATCGCGGGTGAAGGGGTGCTGCGCGCATTCGCGAGCCTGGTGAAGCGGAACCGGCGCCGCTGGGGCGGCTACGTGGTGCACGCGGGCGTTGTCGTCGTTTTCACGGGCCTGGCCGGTGCGGCTTTCGACAAGGCCGTGGTCCAGGAGCTGGCCCCGGGGGAGGCGGTCACGGTCAGATCCGCCTTCGGCAACGAGTACCGGCTCGTCTACGAGAGCCTCTCCCATTCACGGCCCCGTGTGGCAGAGAATGCGCAGGAGAACGACTGGCGCTGGACCGCGCTGATGACCGTGTACCGGAACGGCGAACGGGTCGGCATCGTGCGCCCCGAGCGACGCTTCTACCCGGTCATGGACCAGGCGTCCACCGAGGTGGGGATCGTGAGCGCGGCGCTGGAGGATCTCTACGTGATCCCGCAGGACGTGGACCTCGACAGCGGCGCGGACCGCGTGGTTTTCGAGGTCAAGACGCTGCCGCTGGTCCCCTGGATCTGGTCGGGTGGACTGCTGGTGGCGATCGGCGCCCTGGTCGGTCTCTGGCCGCCGGTGCCCAAGCGCGCGCGTGCAGCGCAGCGCCGGGGCGTCCGCAGCCCGGTGCCGGCCGGAGCATCCGGGTAGCGTTTCGATGACCGTGATGCTCGGAGGCATCCTGCTGGCCGCGGGCGTGATGCTGTATGTCCTCGAACCGGTCTTTTCGGGGCGCGGGGCGCCGCTCTACGACGGTGTGGACGACTTCGACGAGGGCGCCGCGCGTCGCCGCGTGGCGCTGACCGCCCTGCGTGATCTCGAGTACGACCGCGCTACCGGCAAGCTGGACGGCGGGGACTACGAGCTCCTGAAGGGCGAGCTTTCCCGCGAGGCGCTCCAGCACCTGGAGCCTCGGACGCAGGGGAAGGGAGATCCGGCCACCGAACGGGCGTCCAGGGAGCTGGAAGAGGAGATCGAGCAGATCCGCAGGGCGCTTCGCGAAGGGCTCCAGTGCGGGGGTTGCGGCCACCTGAACGCCTTCGGCGCGCAGTATTGCGGGCGCTGCGGCGAAGCGCTGGGGCGTGACGGAGGCGCTTCTTGACGCTGGCCGCGCGCAACCTTGTGTGCAGCTACGGCCCCACCCGGGCCGTTGACGGCGTCGATCTCGAAGTGGCCGGCAACTCGATCCTGGCCGTCTTCGGGCCCAACGGGGCGGGGAAGACTACGCTGCTCAAGGCGCTCAGCGGGGAACGCAAACCTGACGCGGGGCGGGTGGTGGCGGCGGGGAAGGCGGTTACGGGATCGGATCCCGGTTGGCGTGGTCGGGTGGGGCTGGTTTCGCACCGCACCGGCCTCTACATGAAGCTCACCGTGATGGAGAACCTGCTCTTCTTCGCTGCACTGCACGGAGTGGCGGGGGCCGCCGACACAGCGAACGAGGCGCTGGTTGCGGTGGGCGCCCGCGAGCTCGCCGGAACCCGGGCGGAGGCGCTCTCCCGCGGGCAGCGACAGCGGGTCGCTCTGGCGCGCGCCCTCCTCCACGATCCCGACATCCTCTTCCTGGACGAACCCTTCTCGGGGCTGGACCCCTCGGGCGCGGCGGCGCTGGAAGCCATGCTGCGCGCGCGCAGGTCGCCCCGGAGGACCATTGTGCTCGTGACCCACGACCTGCGGCGGGGACTCAGGCTGGCCGACCGGGTGGTCGTGCTGCGGCGCGGCCGCAAGGTGCTGGACGCCGCGCGCGCCGAGTGCGATGCGGAGGGGCTGCTCGAACTCTTCACCGACGACGAGGGGGCGCGCGCATGACGTCGCTGCGCTGGATCGGCGTCATCGCCTGGAAGGACCTGCGGGCCGAGTTCCGCTCCGGAGGCAGGATCGCGGCGATGCTCGCCTTCTCCGTGCTGGCGTGCTTTCTCTTCAGCTTTTCGCTGGACCGGAGCCTCGTCGCGGGCCGGGACGTCGCGGCCGGCCTCCTCTGGCTGACGGTGCTCTTCGCCTCGATCTCCGGAGCCGGGCGCACATTCGACGCCGAAGAGGAGGACGGCGCCTTCCGCCATCTGCTCCTCTCCCCGGTTTCCCGCCACGCGATCTTTCTTGGCAAGGCCGCAGCCAATCTCGTGCCGGTCGCGCTGGTGGCCGCCTTCACGCTGTTCGCCCTCACCCTCTTCTTCGCGATCGCGGCCCCCGGCCCCGTGCTGCTGCACGCGGCAATCCTGCTCCCCGGCACCATCGGCCTCGCCGCCGCGGGAACCTTCTTCGGCCTGATCTCCCGGCAGAGCAACCTGGGCGACTCGCTCCTGCCGGCGCTCACCTTCCCGGTGCTGGTGCCCCTCGTCTTCTTCGGCGCCACGGCATCGTCCCGGGTCTTCCTCGACCGGCCCTGGGCCGAGATCTCGGGTTCGGCGCGA
>JAPOOQ010000257.1 GCA_026713345.1 Gemmatimonadota bacterium
CTGCGGATACCAGGTCCGCAGCGACCACTCGATGTTGAGCGTCGCGAAGAGAGGCGCCGCGCCGTCGTCGCTCGTGAGGTTCGGGTCAGCGCCCCGCTCCAGAAGATCGCGCGCGAGGTCGTAGTGGCCGTTGATCACCGCAACGAGCATCGGGGTCGACTCATCGCCCCCGGTGGGATGGTCGAGATCGGTGCCGCCGTCCAGCAGGATGCGGGCCGTCGAACGATGGCCTTCCCGCGCGGCGTAGTGCAGCGCGGTGAAGCCGCCCTGCTTGCCGATCTGCTGCGTGGAGCTGAGGGACCTGATTGGCGGCTCCGCGGGGGGCTGGGCCTGCTGGGGCGGCGTCGCACCCGGGTTGGCCTGGGCACCCTGCGCTCCCTGCGTCTGCGGGTTCTGTCGAGAAGCCGCTTGTGCCGCCAGCCGCTGGAGCTGCGCGGCGGCGGCGGCGGCGGGAGGAGGAGGCCCTTGAGGCGGTGGCGTCTGGCTTCGGGCTGCGGCGCCGGCCGCCGCGCTCTGCTCCTCCTCTTCAGGCTCCTCGGTAGCAGCCTTCACCCGAGCCCGCCGCCGCTGGTCCGCGCGAAGGTTCTGGGAGACCGCTTCGTAGTCCTTGAGGGCGGTTTGCAGCGAAGGATCGGCGCCGGCCACCAACAGGGCCTGAGCGGCGGCGTCGGCCCCGCGCACGGCAGCGAACATTAGCGGAGTGCGCTGCGAAAACCCGTCCCGGGCATCGACCTCGGCCCCGCTCTCCACCAGCGCCTCCACGACGCCCGCCGCGTCCGCGTCCGCCGCGAAGTGCAGCGCCGACACGCCGGTCGAGGTGAACGCGTTCGGGTTGGCGCCGGCGTCGAGAAGGATCCCGGCGATTTCGGCGTCGCCGGACCGCGCCGCGAGGTGGAGCGGCGTGTACCCGCCCAGCCGGGTCGTGGACCGCACCGTGGCGCCCGCGTAGAGGAGCGTCCGGGCGATTTCGGCGTGGCCATCGGCGGCGGCCCAGTGAAGTGCCGTCATCCCGTCGCTCTGGGCGGCGTTCACGTCGGCCCCGCTACGGAGGAGCGATCGCACCTCCACCAGGTCTCCCTGCTGGGCCGCGTCGGCTACCGGGGAGTCGGCAGGCGTTCCCGCAAGGGTCGCCGCCGCCACGACAAAGGTGGCAGCTATGCCCGCGGCCAGTCCGCGTCGTTGACCAGTCATCATTCTCATCCCCTTGGCAGGTGTCGGACGCACCCCGTCAGAACGCGAAGTGGCCGGTGCTGTCCCCGAACTTCTCGATGTCGTTGGCGCCGAGCTTGTGCAGCAGGCTCAGCATGACGTTCGCCATCGGTGTGCCGGACCGGGCCCGGATGTGCTGCTCGCCCTCCAGGGCGCCGTTGGCTCCGCCGACCAGGAAGAGCGGGCAGCGGGCGTGGTTGTGCAGGTTGCCGTCGGCCATCGCCGACCCGTACACGACCATCGTCTTGTCGAGCAGGTTGCCGTCGCCCTCGGTCGCCGCCTGCAGCCGTTCGAGGAAATACGGAACCATCGACACGTGGTACTCGTTGATCTTCGCGAAGGCCTTGACCCGATCCTCGCGGCCCCCGTGGTGCGACGACGCGTGGAATGGCCTGTCCACACCCGACTCGGGGTACGTCCTCGGCGACGCGTCCCGGCCGATCTTGAAGGAGAAGACCCTGGTGGTGTCGGACAGGAAGGCCAGCACCTGGAGATCGAACATCAGCTTCACGTGCTCCTCGAAGGAGTCGGGCACGCCGGCCGGCGCCTCCGGAATCTGGCGCTCCTCGCCGCTGGTGTTCTGGGCCTCGATGCGGCTGATGCGCTGCTCGAGCTCACGGATGTTCTGCGCGTACTGGTCCAGCCGGAACACGTCCGACGGGTCGAGTTCGCGCCTGAGCGACGACATCTCGCCCATCACCCAGTCCAGGATGCTGCGATCGGTGGTGAGCCGCTCGGCCCGCTGCTCGGGCGTGCCGCCGGCCCCGAAAAGCTGCTCGAAGACGGCGCGCGGGTCCCGGATCATGGGTAGCGGCTGCGTGGGCGATGCCCAGCTGATCGTGTCTGTGTAGACGCAGGCGTAGCCGTACGCACAGCCTCCGGCCTGGTCCACGTTCTCGATCGAAAGCTGCAGCGACGGGATCGGCGTGTCCTGTCCGAACCGCTGCACATAGAGCTGGTCCAGCGAAGTGCCCACGCGCACATCCGACCCCTGCGTCTGCTTCGGCCGGGCCTGCGTGAGGAAGACCGCGCTGGTCCGGAAGTGGTCGCCGCCGATCTCGGCGGGGGCGTGGGCGTCCGCACTGCGCGAGTCGGTGTCGCTGACAATCGTCAGGTATTTCCGGAAGGGCTCCAGAGGACGCAGGCTGCTGGGCGAGAGGTCGAAGTTCCGACCTGTGTCTGCGGGAGACCAGAGGTTCTGCGAAGCCCCCCAGGAGTTGCACCCCGCGGCCCCGTGGACCTGCTCGATACACACGAGCCGGGTCTTGTCCGCGGCCTTGCCCGTGGCGGTGGACGCGTACGCCCGCCCCGCCGGGATCATCGCATCGAGGAGAGGCAGTCCGATTGCCGCACCCGCTCCCTTGAGCATTGCCCGCCTGGAGATGTGTGTGCCGCTGAGGTATCGCATCGCTGTTCCCTTGTCGGTTCGAAATGTTCTAGTGGATCGGTGCTCCGGTGGGCGGACCGTCCTCACTGACCGGTTGCTGCGCGGCGATCGCGCCCGCCCTTGCCATGCGGAAGGCCGGGCTGCGCACGATGCCCATTATGAAGGAAGACACCCGGTAGTCGTTTTCCGCTGCTTCACGGGTGATCGCCCGGATCGTCGGCATGTCGTAGTACTCCACCCTCCGCCCCAGTGCGTACGCCATCAGATTCTCGGTGAAGGTGCTGAGCAGGACATCCGGAATGTCCAGCAGCGCCGAGCGCAGATCCCCGGGACCGGCCAGCTCGGTGCCGTCATACATCGTCCCGACCGGGTCGACCGGGTTGCCGCCGTCGCGGATCCGCCAGGTGCCGGTCACGTCGAAGTTCTCGAGTGCGAGCCCGAGCGGGTCGATGACGTTGTGGCACGAATTGCACTGGGGGTTGGCGCTGTGCTCCGCCATGCGCTCCCGCACCGTGAGAAAACGCCCCTCCTCGGCGGCCTGGGTCTCCTCGAACGCCGGGATGTCGGGGGGCGGGGGCGGGGGCGGCGCGCCGAGCAGCACCTCCAGCACCCACTTGCCGCGCAGCACCGGCGAGGTGCGGTCGGGGTGGGACGTCAGCGTGAGGATGCTGCCGTGTCCTAGCAGCCCCCGACGCTTGTCCGTGGGGTAGTCGACCTTGCGGAAGGAGGGCCCGAGGATCCCGGTGATCCCGTAGTGCCGGGCCAGACGCTCGTTCACGAACGTGTAGTCCGCGGTGAGGAGTTCGAGGACCGGCCGGTCCTCCTGCACCAGGTGGTCGAAGAAGAGCTCGGTCTCCCGCAGCATCGCGTCGGCCAGGGTCTGGTCGAAATACGGGAAGGTGAGGGCGTCGGGGTGGATCAGGTCGAGGTCCTGAAGCCTCAGCCACTGGGCCGCGAAACGGGTCGCCAGCGCCTCCGCGCGGGGGTCCGCCAGCATGCGGCGGGCCTGCCGGTCCAGCTCGTCCAAAGAGGAAAGCGCACCGGATCGCGCGGCCTCGAGGAGCGGGTCGTCCGGCGGGGAACCCCACACGAAGAACGACAGGCGCGACGCGAGGTCCATGTTGTCGATCGGGTAGACGCCCTCGGCGGTGACGTCGGCGGGCCTTCCCTCCAGGCGGAAGATGAAGTGGGGGCTTGCCAGGATCGCCTGCAGCGCCGTGCGGATCCCCTTCTCGAAGCCGCCGCTGGCCGCGCCCTGCTCGTAGAAGCCCAGCAGGCCGTCCACATCGCTGTCGAGCGCGGGACGACGGTATGCCCGGGTCGCCAGGCGCGTGATGATGCCGCGTACACAAGGCAGCTCCTCTCCGGGCATCGTGGGCCGACAGGTGAAGACCGTCCGCCGCGCGGGAGTATCCGAGACGCCGGTAATTTCGTAGGGTCCGAGGACGGTGACGCGCTGCAGGTGCTGCTGGGTGGTCACGCCGAGACCGATCCCGATCTGTCCGTCCGCCAGGGTGTGGTCGATGGGGCGGATGAGGTCGTCCACGACACCCTCGAACTGGCGAATGAAGGCGACCGACACACGCTTCTGGCCGGCGGTCACGTAGATTGAGTCCGTGCGGATATTCAGCCCGCTCGGCTCCGATTCGGACATCCAGCGATCGATCTCCAGGAGGGCGACCCGGGTTCCGTCGATCGAGACTTCCATCTGCTCGGTGCCGAAGGTCCTCCCGAACACCTCGCCCTCGACGGCGGCGTACGGCATGATGTGGAACACGTACTTCCCGTCGGCGGGGAAGTTGTGCATCACCGAC
>JAPOOQ010000258.1 GCA_026713345.1 Gemmatimonadota bacterium
AGCGCCCCATCGAAGCGATCAGCGAGGGCCGCTCGAAAGAGGTTCTGGACATTATCGACCGTTTGGAAGCCGGCGTCTTTCTGTAGCCAGTGAAGCTGATCCGCGAGCCGGCGCTGCTGCGTGCGATTGAGGCGATCGGTCCGATCCGCTTCAGCGGGCAGGTGTGGCGGATCGTCGTGGATGGGCGCGATCCGCTGGAACCCGGAACGGCGGGGGGACGTAGGAACCCGCCCGGTGTTCCGGTGCTGTATGCGTCGCTGGAGAAGAGCGGGGCGTTGAGTGAAATGCGGTACCACCTGACTCGGGGCCAGTCCGTTCCGCCATCGCGAATATCCCTTCGCCTCTACACATTGAACGTGGAGATCGACCGTACGCTCGAACTTCCGGACCTGACCGCGCTGGCATATCTCGGTGTCGATGTCGGTCGGTATGGCGCGCTCGCATACGCCCGGAGAGACCGCGAATACACGCGCCTGCAGGAGATTGCCGAGGCAGCCCGGTTCCTGGAGTTCGGCGGACTGCTCGTCCCCAGCGCGCGCGCGAAGTGCATGAACGCGGTACTCTTTGCGAAGGGCCCGACCGCAGCGGATATCGAAATCCATCGGGATGAGGGACTCGTGGATCTCTTGATGCCTGACTCATGTTCTACCTGATCGCCGCGCTGGCGGCCCTGGCGGCCGGACCGCTGCTCGCCACAGGAGCAGCCACCCGGCATGGACCGGAAGCCGGCTCTGGCCCGGCCCCCGGCCGCCGAACAGGCCTCGCCCTCGACGGGCTGGTGCTGATTGCCATTCCGGGCCTGATCTTTCTGGAATTCGTGCCCGCGGCGGTCGGAGAAGGCGACTGGGCCATCCTGGTCGCGCTGCTGGCCGGGCTGCTCATCCCCGTCGTCGCGGAGCGGGGATCGCGGCGGTGGGGTGCCCGTACCCATCGGTGGGCGCTCTACTTCGGCCTCTCCGGGCTCGTCGTTCACGCCGCGCTGGATGGGGCGGCTCTGGCCACGCTGCCGGGCGGGGCGTCCCTGTCGTTCCCGCTGGCGGTTGTTCTCCACCGCCTCCCGGTGGGCGTCGCGGTGTGGTTGCTGGTGGCGCGCGAGATCGATCGGCGGGCCGGAATCGCCGCGCTGGCCGTACTCGCGCTCGCTACCGTGGGGGGATACCTGTCCGGGGGTGCGCTCGCGCAACTCGCACCGGATTCGGGGGCCCTCACGCTGTATCAGGCCGCCGTTGGCGGGTCGCTCATCCACGTGGTGGTGCATCAGAGGGCGGACGCGAGGGGGGCGGGCGAACGCCGCCGCGAGGGGTGGGGGGCGATTCTGGGGCTCGCGCTGCTTGTGGCCGTGATCGTCGCGGGCGCCGACCTGCCGTCGCAGGGGGCGGCGGGATTCCTGTCGCGGCTCTGGGTGCTGGCGGCCGAGAGTGCGCCGGCGCTGTTGCTGGCCTACCTGTGCGCGGGCCTGCTGAGCGCGTTCCTGCCGCAGCGCTCAATCCGCTGGATGGAGCGGGGCGGGGCGGTCTCGCAGGCAGGCCGCGGAATGCTCATCGGCCTGCCGTTCCCGATCTGTTCCTGCGGGGTCGTGCCGCTCTACCGCAGCCTGATCCAGCGCGGAGCTCCGCCTGCCGCGGCCATGGCGTTCCTGGTGGCGACACCGGAGCTGGGACTGGACGCCATACTGCTCTCCATTCCTCTCCTGGGTCCCAAGGTCACGATGCTGCGCCTGGCGACGGCCGCGCTCGTGGCGCTCCTGGTGGGCTGGCTGGTGGGCGGCAGGATCAAGTCGGCCCTTCGCGCCGAGGAGCAAACCGTCTCTCCGGGATACGCACCGTCCGTGGCGACCCGGCTCCGGACCGCGATGCATTCCGGCACCGGCGAAGTCGTCGACCACACCGCGCCCTGGATCATCCTCGGGCTGGGCGTCGCGGCACTTGTCACGCCGCTTCTCGAGAGCGGCTGGCTGGGCAGCCTCCCCCCGGTCGCCGATGTCTTCATCTTCGCCCTGCTGGGCTTCCCGACCTATGTCTGCGCGGCCTCGGCCACCCCCCTGGTCGCGGCGTTCCTCGCGACGGGCCTCTCGCCCGGGGCGGGCATCGCCTTCCTCATCACGGGTCCGGCCACCAACATCTCCACCCTGGGGCTGGTCAGCAGCCTGCACGGCAGGAAGGCCGCGATCGCATTCGCCGCTGTCATGGTCGCGTTTGCGGTCACGGCGGGGGTCGCGATCAACACCGCTTTCGGCGCACTTTCCGTTCCGTCGCTCGCCGCGCTGATGGAAGAGACTCCCAGCGTCCTGCAGCAGGCCAGCCTCGTTCTTCTCGGCGGACTCTTCCTCCGTTCGATTGTCCGGCGTGGGCTCCGTAGCTTTGTGGGCGAGCTGCGGGAAGGGCTGGGGTGGGCGCACTGAAGTTGATGTAGTCGACTTGTTCAGACTCCTGGCGAAAGGACATGAAATGCAGAGCTCGTTGATCGGGTTGGCGGTCCGGATTGTCGCCGCCATCGCCCTCGTCGTCGTATCCTTCGGCTACGCGATCACCGGCAACCACTCCGATGTCCTGATGGGGGCGGGCTGCGGGATCGCAATCGGTGTGGGCGTCGGCCTCCGCGGAGGCTCGCGGGGTGGGCCGTGGACCGGCATCCTGATCGGCTCGATCGTCGGGATGGCCGTGGCCCTGGTTGCCGGCGGGATTTCCGGCAACCGGTGGGGACTCATCACCCTGCCAACACTCGCTCTTGCGGTGGGCCTGATCGACGGGCTCGACCGGTCATCTCTTTCCGGCTATCGGGACATGAGCCGGGAAACGTTGATCGTGGCCGTTCTCCTGACCCTGGGGTTCCTGCCCGCTCACGTGGCGGAGGGCATCCTCCTCGCGCTGCAAGCCTCGGACGACTTCCTTCTGGCCTCGATACTGCTGGTGTTTCCCCTCCTGTTGATGCCCTTGACCGCATTGATGGCCGGCCTCCTCACCCACCGCCGCGAAGGGTGGCGCGACGCCCGGCCTCCCCGTCTGCTGATCCTCGGCGCGGCCGTGCCTCCTGTCCTGTTCGCTTTCCTGATGGCGACAGGGACGCTGCAGGAAGGCCGAGGGCTGTCCGGCCTCGACCTGATCCTGGGAATCGCATATTTACTGGGATTTTTCATGGTGCCCCTTCCGGCGGCCGCGTTTCTTCTGGGGCGCGCCGCCACCACCTGGCTCCAGCCGCGGCTTCAGGTGTACGGCCGGCTCGCCGAATACCTCCGCGCCATGTGGATCCCGATCGGCGGCTTCGCGGTCGGGTACCTGACCATCATCGTCCTGTTCGCCGGGTTTTACGGCACGCTGGAGCGCTTCAGCCCCGGAGCGTTCGCCGGAGTGGAGGCGGGATCCGGGGTCACCGATTGGCTGTCCTTCGCATTCTTTACGGCACTCGGCCAGGACTTCCTCACCGTGGCCCCGGATTCCGTCGGCGCCAGGCTGCTCGTCGGAGTCCACCTGATCTTCTCGGCGGGATGGGTGGTCGTGTTGTTCGCGGCGGTGATGTCATCCATCGGCCCGAAGCTGGACCGGATCGCGCGGCGGCATGCGGAGGAAGGCGGGGAGTGAACCAAGCTTGACAGAATACGTCAGTCCGTAGTAAGCTTAAGGCAGGTTGCAGTATCCACGAACCCAGATGGGAGAACACCGCGATGGGCTTGCCGAGAATACCGAACTCCGAACTGGCCGTGATGGAACTCCTCTGGCGGAACGGCCGGCTCTCCGCCCGCCAGATCCTCGAGCAACTGTATCCGGACTCTGCCCGGTCCCAGCACGGCGCCGTCCAGAGCCTGCTGCAACGCCTAATGCAGAAGGGCTTCGTGGTCCGCGACCGCGACGTGGGCGTCTACCTGTTCTCCGCCGTCCCGAGCCGGGAGGAGTACGCGAGCGACCGGCTCGATGCGCTCGCCGGCCGGCTGACCGGAGGCTCGGTGGTTCCGATCATTACGCAGCTGCTCGAGGCGGACAGGCTGCCGAAGGAGGAGATTGAGAGGCTCCGAAGGATTCTGGAGGAGTGGAAATGACTGATATCCTGCTACAGATCGGCGCCACGAAGCTGGTCCTCGCGGTCGCTCTGGCCGGGGTGGTCTGGCTGGTGACGCGCCGCGCCGCGCGACCCGCCATCGCGCATTCCCTTTGGCTGCTCGTCCTCGGTGCGATGCTGGTGCCCGCGGTCGTGCCGCTTCGAGTTCTGCCGGACGAGGCGGTGTTGGAGGTTGTGGCGCGGCCCGAAGTTGTGGCGCAGCCCGTGGCCGTGCCGATTCGAGTTCAGCCGCAGGAGGTGGCGATGGAGGCTGCGGCCAAATCCGAGGTCGGCCCGCCGGCGGCAGTCGCCGACGCTGGCGTGAGCGGGGATGGCATGGTCCCCAGGGGTAGGCAGACGCAGACCGGAAAGCCGCTGGCCTTGCTCCTGTGGTTTCTGGGC
>JAPOOQ010000259.1 GCA_026713345.1 Gemmatimonadota bacterium
CGGCTCGGTGACGTTGGCAAAGCGCGGGACGTAGATCCCGTTGGGGCGCCTGCCGCGCGTGGTCCGGTCCTCAAAGCCTTCGAAGTTGGCCCAGGCGCCAACCCCCATGGGGTGGTCCATCAGGTACTTCCCGACCGCGCCGCTCGAATTGGCCAGGCCGTCCGGGAAATCCGCGGAACCGGAGTTCAGCAGGATGCGCGCGGACTCCAGGGCGGAGGCGGCCAGGAACACGGTGCGGGCGTGGAACTCGAGTTCGTCGTGCGACTCGGCGTCGATCACGCGGACGCCGGTCACGCGGCCGGCGCGCGGATCCCAGATGACGCTGGGGACGACGCTGTTCGGGCGCAGCGAGAGTCGCCCGGTGGCCTCGGCGGCGGGCAGAGTCGCGTTCAGCGAGCTGAAGTAGCTGCGGGTGCTGCAACCGCGCTGGCAGGGGCCGCAGTAGTGGCAGGCGCTCCGCCCCCTGTGATCCTCGGTGAGCACGGCGACGCGGCCGATCGTCATACGCCGGCGCCCGCCGAATGCCCCGTCGATCGCGCTCGCGACATGTTGCTCGACGCAGTTCATCTCCATCGGAGGGAGGAATACGCCGTCGGGGACCTGCGACAACCCCTCGGGGCGCCCGCTGATGCCCACGAACGCCTCGACGTGGTCGTACCAGGGCGCCAGGTCGGCGTAGCGGATGGGCCAGTCCACGCCGTATCCGTCCTTCGCGTTGGCCTCGAAATCCAGGTCGCTGAGCCGGTAGCACTGACGGCCCCACATGATCGACCGTCCGCCCACCTGGCGGCCGCGGATCCAAAGGAACGGCTTGTCCGGGTCGGTCGTGTACGGGTTCTCGATGTCGTTGACGAAGAACTTGCGGGCCACCTCGTCGCAGGCGTAGCACTGGCGCTGAACGGGCTGCTCGGCGGCCAGCGCCTTGCGGTCGTTCCAGCCGCGGTACGGCATCTGGTACGTGGGAAGGTGCTCGGCGTAGTCGCGCTCGGGCACGATCATGGGCCCGGCTTCGAGAACGAGGACGCGGGCGCCGAGTTCGGTGAGCTCCTTGGCGGCCCAGCCTCCCGACATGCCGGAGCCGACCACGATCACGTCGTATTCCTGCCGGCGGGGACGGATGTTCATGGGCGGGCCTCCCGGGGGGACAGCGGTACGCACCCCTCGTAGGTGCGGTAGGTGGTGCGGTGGCCGATGGCGTCGAGTCCGGCCTCGGAGGTGAAGTAGGCGGTGATTGTGAAACGTTTCACATCGTGGAAGAAGTAGCGTGACGCGCGGGCGTCGGGGTCTTCGCGCTGCCGGGTGAGTTCGGCGTCGAATTCACCGACGAGTTCGTCGCGCTGCTCCCCGGTGCAGTCCGCGAAGTCGGCGCCGAAACGGTCCCGGGCAGTGGGGTCGACGGTGTCGAGGCCGGCCAGGAAGCGGTCGCGGTGGTCGTCGTCGAGCCATCCATCCACCAGCGCGGCCACGAACTCGGTGACACCGGCCTCGGCCGCGCCCGGGGTGTCGGTTTCGGGGATGATGACGTCTGCCATCGCTTCCATGGCCCGGGCGCGCGGGGGCGTGAGCAACGTTGCGCCGGGGAGGGAACCGGAATCTGGACCCCCGTTCGACGGCATGGAGGCGCGGACCCGCTCCCCCCACGCCAGCAGTTCCGAGAACGCCCCGGAGGGCATGAGAAGGGAGCCGCTCGCGACCCCTCCGAGCATCCGAATGGCTCGTCTTCGTTCCATGCGTTACCGTGTCCCGTCGCCAGCGCGGATCGCCCGTACGGATTCACCGTAGCAGCGTAACTTCACCACGCAGAATGGATTCCTCAGGATGCCCAACCTTACACGTCGCGATGCCCTGATCGCAACCGGAGCCGCCTCGCTGGGGCTGATTGTTCCCGGCGCAGCCGGGCGAGTCAATGGCGGGATGCCCGCCGCCGGGCGAGTCAATAGCCAGACCGGCCTTGTCCAGTCCGTCGCGCGCTGGTGCTTTGCCGACATCCCGCTGGAGCCCTTCTGCGCGGCTGTCGCCGACATGGGACTCACCGCCATGGATCTGCTGAAGGTGGACGAGTGGGCCGTAGCTCACGATCACGGGCTCACCGTCTCCTGCGGCGATGTCGCTGCCGGGACCATCGAAAACGGGCTGAACGAGCCGGACAACCACGCCACGATCATCGGCGCGTTCGAGCAGCACATCCCGCGGGCCGCGCGCGAAGACGTACCCAACGTCATCTGCTTCTTCGGAAACCGGCGCGGGATGTCGGACGCAGACGGCATTGACAACTCGATCCGGTGTTTGAAGGAATGCGCCCCGATCGCCGAGGCCGAGGGCGTCACGATCCTGGTCGAGGTTCTCAATTCCAAGTCCGGCGGGCACGTGGACTACATCGGCGACCACGTGGACTACGCCCTGGAGGTGATGCGGGCGGTTGATTCGCCCCGGGTGCGCATCCTGTACGACATCTATCACATGCAGATCATGGAAGGGGACATCATCCGCACGCTTACCGATGCGCGCGACTGGATCGGCCACTACCACACGGGCGGCGTCCCCGGACGCGCCGAGATCGACGGAACGCAGGAACTGCACTATCCCGCGATAGTGCGCGCGATCCGTGACACCGGCTTCAGCGGATTCATGGCCCACGAGTTCATCCCCCGCAGCGACGACCCGCTCGGCTCCCTCGCCCAGGCGGTGGAGCTGTGCGCGGAGGCGTGACCCCGCGAGGCGGCACACACCCCGACACGACCGCCCCCCCCACACGGCCGACACCTCATGCTTGAAATCAGAGACCTGGTCAAGATCTACCCTGGACCGGTCGCGGCGCTGCAGGGCGTCACGCTCGAAGTCCCCCGGGGCATGTTCGGCCTCCTCGGCCCCAACAGCGCGGGGAAGACCACATTGATGCGCATTGTGTCCGGTTTTTGGATCGCGGGATACCGGTGGGCCGACGAGGACGGGGGCGGGGGCCGTTCGGTGGTGTCGGAGGACTACAGGGACGCGCGTACGGAGGTGGAGCTGGAGGCGGGGGAGTCAGTCGAATTCGTGATCCGCGCCGGGTTCGAACCCGAGCGCGTGGTGGTCGACCCGGATATGATGGTGCTGCAGCTCAGCCGCAACACGGCGGGCTATCGGTTCGAGCGATGAGTGTCAGAGATGCGACGCGGGTTCTCCTGCTTGCGGGAGCCGCTGCCCTTGCCGTCCCCGGCGGCATCGGCCCCGCCGCCGCCCAGGAGAACGAGCAGATTTGGGCACGGATGGAATTCGAGCGCATGCGACTGTATTCGGGGCCGGGGGTCAACTACGCGATCCTGAAGCAGAACGCGCTCCGCGAGGTGCTGGCGCTCGGATTCGGGGCGGCCCAGGCGATGTCGCTGCGGGACACGCGCTGGAGGGCGCTCGGGCCGAGCCGCATTGACGCCGGGAACGGCCGGTTCGCGGGCCGGGTATCGACCATTGCCATCCACCCGACAGATCCGAACATCCTGTTTGTGGGCGGCGCGCAGGGTGGGGTCTGGAGGTCGGACAACGGCGGAGTCAGCTGGACGCCGCTTACCGACGGCGAATGCTCGCTTGCGATGGGGTCGATCGCGATCGACCCGGTGGACCCGCAGATCGTCTACGCCGGGACCGGCGAGCAGCACTTCTCCGGCGACAGCTACTACGGGTGCGGGGTGCTGCGGTCGCTGGACGGCGGCGCGACCTGGGAGCAGCTCGGCGAAGAGGTGTTCGTGAGGCGGAGTGCGGTCGTCGGGCGGGGCGGGATGGGGAGCGGCGGCGCCCGGATCGCGCGGGTGGTGGTGGACAGGGCCAGCGCGGGGTCTGCGAACACGACGACCGTGCTGGTTGCATCGAGCTTCGGCCTTTATCGCTCCACGTCGAGCGGTCTGAGCTGGGACCTGGTGCTGGAAGGCTACGCGACCGACGTGGTGGCGCACGCGGAGGACCCATCGATTCTGTACGCAGCGCTGGACAGCGTGGGGATCTACCGGTCTTCGGACGGCGGGGCGTCGTGGACGTACACATCCGAGTCCATTCCCCGCGAGGGAATCTGGAGGACCATCCTGGCGATCGCTCCTTCGAATCCCGATGTGGTCTACACAGGGGTGGTGATTCGGGGCGAAACCCGGCGAACCGCCAGAATGGCGCTCTACCGCACGGACGACGGCGGGGAGTTCTGGGAGACCCTGCCCGCGGAGGATGCCAGCTGCTTCGGCCAGTGCTGGTACGACTTCGCGATGGCGGTTCACCCGGACAGCGCCGACGAGGTGTATCTTGGCACCGTACCGATGTATAGGTCGGACGACGGCGGCATGACATTCGAGCAGGTTCAAACGAACAATCTGTACGTGGACCAGCACCACCTCGTCTTCGATACGCTCAGTGATCCGTACAGGCTCTACGTCGCCAATGACGGCGGGGTTTTTCGCACGTTCAACGGCGGCTTGAACTGGCAGGATCTCAACAGCAACCTCGCGCTGGCCCAGTTCTACCGCGGCATCAGCATGCATCCCTCCGATCCGGTGATCACTCTTGGGGGAACGCAGGACCAGGGGACGCTGCGACCCATGGCGGGGACGACGGTGTGGGACAAGATCTTTCCGGGCGACGGAGGGTACACGGCGTTCGACGCCGAGAATCCGAACGTTTGGTACAACGAAACGCAGTGGATCCCGGGCGCGGGTTACGCCGGACCTCGCAGGAACGGTGGGCTGGCCCGCGAGGGCATCGACATTAGTGAGAACGCGCTCTTCATTCCACCGCTGGTGATGGATCCCGTCGACTCGCGGCGTCTGTACTTCGGGACTCGGACCCTCTACCGGACCGACAACGGGGCCAGGCGCTGGACGCCGGTTTACAGTACACCCGACGATAGCGTGATCACCGCGATCGCGCCCTCGCCCGCCAGCCCCGGCACGGTCTACGCGGCCATCAAGGTCGGGCGGGTCGTGGTGACTCACGACGGGGGCGAGAAGTGGCTGGAAGCGGGTCCGGCGCAGGGACTGCCCGACCGCTGGATCGGGAGCCTGGCGGCCCACCCGACCAACCCCGACCAGGCCTACGCGGCGGCCGGAGGTTTCCTGAGCGGCCATGTCTTCCAGACGACCGATGGCGGCCGCAGCTGGCAGGACCGCACAGGAAACCTCCCGGACCACCCGGTCAACTCGATCATCTACGATCCTGCGGACCCGAACGGGGTCTACCTCGCCACCGACTTCGGCGTCTTCCATTCGCCGACGGGGGGCGGCAGCTGGACGCGGCTGCAGGACGGGCTTCCCGTGTCCGCCGTGTACGACGTGGCGGCGCAACCGGGGACCGGCAGGCTCGTCGCGGCGACCCACGGGCGCGGGATGTTCGAGCTGCCCATCCAGGTTCCGCTGAGCGCGCGAGTGCGGCCGGCGGCGGTCACCGACACGACCATTGTGACCAGCCAGAGCCAAGTCACCGGCACCGTTATCGTGGCCCCCCACGGGCAGGGCGACTACAGCACCAGCTGGACCACCTCGAGCGACGTCTCGTGGGTGGTGGTGCCCGACGCGGCGGGCCAGGGACGCGGCCGGTTTGAGTATCAACTCTCCACCGCGTCGCTGCCGTCGGGCGACCACGAAGCGGCCATCGAGGTTGCGGTCGCGGGGGTGGCCGAGCCGGTCTCGATTCCGGTTCGGCTGCACATCCCGCTGGCGAGCAGCCTCGCGCTCGTCCCGGGCGGGCCGCCGCGGTCGGTGCTGGTCGGCAGCACGGAAGCGTTCGAGGACTCGGTGCGCGTGGTGTTCACGGGCCCCAGGACGGGGACGAAGTGGACCGCCGAGTTCGGAGGTGGGCCGTGGGCGGCGCTGGGCAACGCATCGGGTGCCGGCGACGGCGCGGTAACGTGGACGGTCGATCCCGGTGGCCTGGAGGTGGGCAGCTATGTGGACACGGTGGTTGTGGAGGCCGAGTATGCCTCTGGAAGCCCGGCTCTGGTGCTGGACAGTTTCGTGGTAAAGCCGCCGCTTGGGGTGGTAGGGCCGCGCAGCACCGTCGGCTACGGTGTGGCGGGCTGGTCGTTGGCGCCCCGTGACTCTGTGGAGGCCGGGCTCTTCGGCTTTGAGGCCGAGTTGGCCCGGTGGTCGGCTGCGGCGGATGGATCGGAGTGGCTGACGATCGAGCGGGGGGCGGGGGGGTACGGAGAAGCGATCGTGTGGACGCGTGCCTCGGCGGAGTTGGCGGCCGGCGTCTACGAGGACACCATAGTCGTTCGGGTGCAAGGCCGCCCGGAGCTTTCGGGGGTGATTGTGGACCGTTTCGAGGTGGTGGAGGGCATGACCGTGGAAGATGCGGCGCTTCACGTCCTGGGGCTCGACACGCTGAATGCGGGGCAGACGCGCTTCCTCGACTGGTTTGGGAACCGTGACGGGACCTTCAACGTCGGGGATGTGCTCAGGTGGCTGGACCACTGCGCGGAGGGCCGGGCCGGGTCGGGGTGCCCGGCGGGCGCGAGCAGTGAGCGTGCGGCGGTCGGTGGTGTGGGGAGGGAGCCGTGAGGGGTTTGAAGCGTATCGGTCTGGTGATCCTCGCCGTGGGCGTGGTGGTGGTAGCCTATTCCTGCGGTGACGGCGTCGAGCCGGAGCCGCCGCCGCCTGACCCGTCGGGCTTCCTCCAGGTCTCGGTTACGCTGAACCAGACCGATGTGGGCGCGTTGATCCTCCGCATGTCCGGCGACCCGCTCCCGGATTCGATCCGCGGCGCGCCCGGGCTCACGGTCCACCATGCACCCGCGCCGCAATCGGTGCGCGCCTTCGTTGCGGGCCCGCTCCCCGATTCAGGCACCGTTCTCCGCTTCTGGACGTCAAACGCGAACCTGCTGGGGCGCTACAACGCCTGGGTCGAGCAGGCGGCGGGTGCGGACTACGAGCAACTCCTGCCGTCAGCGGCGACGGTACGAGTGATAAGGTAGGGAATAGCGGACGTTAGCAGAGTTGTCCCATCCCTCCATGTCTGCGCCCCCGCTCGGATGCAATATTCGCGGGCAATACGAACCGTTGCGACTCCCGTTGGACTCTCGATACCTTCGGCGGGTCGGAACCGAACGCCGATCGCGGGGGAGGGAAGCATGGATTGGTGGCAGACGGCCAGCCTGATGGGAACATTGGTCCTTACGGGCACTGCCGTGGCAACGTTCGGCTGGCGCGTTCTGCGCCAGGAGACCGACAAGCTCCGCGAAGAGAGCCGCAGGTCTCACGAACGCATCGGAGGCGAGATCGCTCGGCTTCGGGGTGACCAGGAGGCTGCGCTCGTACAGGTGCGCGACGATCTTCGCGGCGAGATCGCTCGGCTCCGCATTGACCAGGACGCGGCGCTCATGCAGGTGCGCGACGATCTTCGTGGCGAGATCGCCCAACTCCGGGGTGACCATGAGGCTGCGCTCATACAGGTGCGCGACGATCTTCGTGGCGAGATCGCCCAACTCCGCGTTGACCAGGACGCGGCGCTCATGCAGGTGCGCGACGAGATCGCTCGGCTCCGTATTGACCAGGACGCCGCACTCGCGCGGGCTCGCGACGACCTCGGTGCCGACATCAACCAGTTGCGCGAGGGCCAGGCAAGTCTGCTCGAGGGCCAGGCGAGTCTGCGTGAAGGACTCGGTGAGATCCGGGGCGAACTAAGGGGCCTCACCCATTCGATGCTGACCCTGCGCGAGGACTTTCGGGCACATGTCCTGGCCGGTGCCGGCTGATCCCGGTCCCCGTGCCCTGTGCTACTCTCAGGCCGGCGCCTCGCCGCGAATCGTCACCCGATACCCTGACCGCGTCGCGGGCCAGTAGTCCCAGATCGCGTGATGCTGGGTGCAGCGGTTGTCCCACATCGCCACGGAGTTGGGGCGCCAGCGGAAACGGCACTGGAAGTCCGGCCGCCCCACGTGCTCGAAGAGGAAGCCCAGGATCGCGCCGCTCTCGGCAGGGGGCAGACCGACGATGTACTGCGTGAACATCTGGTTCACGAAGAGCGCCTTGCGGCCTGTAGCCGGATGGATCCTCACGACGGGATGCTCCGCGGACGGGTAGGCGCGCCCTCCGTCGTCCCGGCCGATCAGCCGGTTGACCTCGCGGTAGTAGGGTCCGCCGTCGTGGACGGCCGTGAGACCGTCCAGCAGCGTCCGCATGCGTTCCGACAGCGCCTCGTACGCGGCGTACATGTTGCTGAAGAGCGTGTCGCCCCCGGTCTCCGGCACGGTGTGCATGCGCAGGATGGACCCCATCGGCGGCCTCGGGTCGCAGGAAACGTCCGAGTGCCACTGCTCGCCGGTCGCGCGCACGGAGTTCTCGTCGGCGTGAATCGGCATGACCTCCGGGTGGCCGTCCACGCCGGGGTCGTTGGGGTGGGCGACGAGCTCGCCGAAGCGCGCGCCCAGGGCCTTCTGGCTCGCGATCGAGATGTCCTGATCGCGGAAGAAGAGGACGCAGCGCGACATGAGGGCATCCCGGATCACGCGGAAGTCGGCGTCGGTGACGTGATCGAGGTCGACACCGCGTACCTCGGCACCGATCACGGGGGTAACGGGATCAACGGAAGGGGTTGGTTGGCTCATCGTGAGAATATCGAAACTGGGGGCGGAAGCGGCAATGGGTCGAGGTTCGGGGACTCCACCGATTGACACCGGGCCACGCCCTCCATAACATCTCCTAATTCTCTAGGACATTGGGAGCCGAAGATGTACTACACCGGATCACGGAAGACGCCGGACAGAACCGGTCCCGGGGTGTTCACATGGTTGCTGGCGGTCGGCGTTTGCGTGGCCGCGGGCTGCGACGACGAGGCCGGGGCGGCGGCCGAGGAGGCGGGTGGGACCGCAGTCGCTGTCGCCGCGGATCGCCCGGCGCAACCCCTCGTGACCGACATTCGGGACAGCGCCGGGATCAGAATCGTCGAGAATGCGCGGCCCGCGGACGATTCGCGCCTTCCATGGCGGATCGGCACCGGACCTTCCGTATCGATCGGCGAGGTTGACGGGGACGAACCCTACGTCCTGCACCAGTCAAACAACGCGGCCATGCTCCCGGACGGCCGCGTCGTCGTCGCGAACACGGGGACCAACGAGATCCGCCTCTACGACGCGGAGGGTGTTCATCAGACCACCTGGGGCGGCACCGGTCGGGGACCGGGCGAGTTCCAGTCGCTCGCTGGCATCGCCCGGTGGCCGGGGGACTCGATCCTGGCCTGGGAAGCGATGCAGCGGTCGTCGTCGGGATCCGCCGATCTGTGGCGCGGAGCGGTCTTCGACGCCGTGGGCGACCTGGGCCGTTCGTTCCGCATCGAGTCGGACGATGGCAACGGCCTGGAACCCCGGGTGGTTCTGGCCGGCGGGGAGATCCTCGGAAGAATGACCACGGGTGGAGCGGACGACGGCTATTGGCGCTATGAGGCCACCTATTCCCTTCTGGCCCGCGAGGACGCAGCCGAGGTCTCCTTCGGCACCCACCCCGCCCACGAGGGATTCAGCGGGGTATACAACGGTGTGGTGCTGTTCGTTCCCCACATGGCCTTCAGCCGCGGACTCGAGGAGGCGGCCTGGGAAGGCATGCTCGTGATCGCCCCGAACGATCGGTATGAGCTTCGCGCCTACGGCATGTCGGATGGAGCCCTCGCGAAGATCGTGCGCCGGGAGCATTCGAACCGGGCTCCAACCCGGGACGAGGTCGTCGAGGCGATGCACCGTGCGTTCACCGACGGCGACCAGCCGGAAGAGGTGATCGAGATGTTCCGTCCCGCCTACGACGAAGCCCCCATCGTGGAGGGCTTGCCGGCGTTTCGGTCGGTCCTTGCCGATCCCCTGGGTCATCTGTGGGTCCAGGAGTACACACCTCCGGACGTGGACAGGCCCGCGCCCCTGTGGACGGTGTTCGATCCGGACGGCCGGGCGCTCGGGTTCGTCGAGACGCCGGCCGGGCTGTCGGTCTTCGAGATCGGAGCGGACTATCTGCTGGGCCGTGCGACGGACGAAATGGGAATCGAGAGGATCCAGGTGTGGGCGTTGGAGCGGGCCGGGGGGTAGGTTCAATTCAAGGGGCCGCAATGCAGGTGCAAGGTCCTGGGACCACCTCTGCAAGGAAGGCACACCCTGGACTCCCACAGCCGCCGGTCGTTTTCACTGACATTGTCCTTCACTGCCCTGGCATTGGCCCTGGCCGTGGCCCTTATTCCGGCTGGTGCGCACGCGCAGGAGATCATCGACCTGCCGGGTGAAGACCGGCTGCTCGAGGTCGAGACGGAACAAGTGTTCATCGGGCAGCTCAACACCAACGGATGGCGAACCCTGGGTCCTGCGACCCGGTTCCTGCGTTGGATCCGCCGGTCCGCCGACACAAGCGGGGGCGCCCGGGCTACGCTCATGACGCGGATCGCATTCGACGCACAGGGACGCCTGCACATCCTCGATCCCGGGGCGCTGGATCCCCGACGCTGGCGGATCTTCGTGGTGGATCCGGAAGGAGACGTCGTACGTGAATACGAGGCGGGCGAGGGCGACGCGCAGGCGGCGCTGTTTTCTTCCAGACCTGCCGAGTTTGTCGTCGCGTCGGACGGCAGGACGGTCGTCGCCGACCGGCTCAAGAGTGTCGTGCGCACATACTCGCCGGAGGGGGCGCTGGAGCGCGAGATGAGTTTTGCCCCCGCGGACATCTTCGAGGGGTCTACGGCTCCCAATTCCTCGCGCCGTACGACCGAAGCCGTACTCACCGTCCGCGACGCTGCCGGTGAGCGGACTATTGAGCGGATCCTGCTCGCCGGACGGAGTATTGAGAGGCATCCGGTGGCCAGCGTGTGGCGCGCTCCGGAGGAGGAGGAGGGAGCAAGCGCCGGGGTCGCTTTCAGCTTGGACAGGGACACCGCGGATAGCGACTCCGACTGGCAGTACCGGCCGGCGGTCCCACCGATCCAGCGTTTCGTTCCGACGTTGCGCTACGACGTGTTTGCCAGCGGCGGGATTGCGTTCGTCGACTCGTCCACGTATGCGGTGAAGCTGATGGGCACCGATGGGCAAGTGAGCCGCATTCTGCGACGGCCGCTACGGCCGAGGCCGGTCACCGAAGAGGTGCGATTGGCGGAGATGGAGCGGCTTCGTGAAGTTGCCCAATCACGCGTCGAAAGCCTGCGCGACATGACCGATCCGGACGATTTCCGGAGGGTGCTGACGGAGGCCATCGAAGAGGCGTACTTCTACCCGGAAATATCCCCAATCCTGAGCCTGAGAACGACTTGGGAGGGCAGCCTCTGGGTGCGGCGCAGCGGTGAAGAGCCCGGAGGACCGGGCGGCCCGATCGATGTCCTCTCCCCCGACGGCCAGTACCTCGGCACGTTCGATCCCGAGGAGCTCGGTGACCTGGGGAGCCGCCTGATTTCGGGCCAGGTCGCGTTCGGTCCGGATGGCCTGGTCGCCTACGTCGAGCCCGGCTGGCAGGAGTCCCTTTACGTGGTGGTGAAGCGGTTGCCGGAAGAGGTGCGCTGAGGGGGGTGGGGCAGTTCACGACTGCTCACCGGTTCATGATGGGAATGCCGTGAAACGGCGACATCTCCAGCAAGTGGCGATCCCCTGTCACCAGACACCCCGCCTCTCCGAGCAGCGCCGTTTCCAGCACCTTGTCGTCATCGGGATCGCGGCACCCCAGCTTGGCCCCTGCAATTGACACCCACTCGGAGACGGCCTCCAGCTGCGCGAGGTAGAGCGCCCTTCCTTCCCAACCGACGTAGGCGTCGAACTTCGAGTTGAGGAGCCGGGAGCGCAGTTCGCCGAAGGTCTCATGGGAGAAGAGAAGGATGCGATTTTCCGCCCGGGCCGCGTCGACTACGGCGCGCGGTGAGCCGCCGGGAGAGAGCGCCGCACTGATCAGCACATTGGTGTCAAGGACGAGCCGTTCAGCTTTCATCGGCCAGGAGCGATTCCAGCACAGCGTCGGTCAGGCCCCCCGCGGCGGCCTCCTGACCGAGGCGGTCCATGGTCGCCGTCAGCCTCTCCCAAGCGGCGCCCCGGAGTCGCTCGAACTGCTGCACGGACATCACCACCCCCACCGGCCTCCCGTTCCGGGTTACGCGAACCGGTCCCTGCTGAGCGGATTCGAGCAGTTGTCCGAACCGGTTCTTCGCGTCCTTGGCAGCAATCTCTTTCATGGAGGCCATAATAGCTATTATGGACCTTTTGGGCAATGATGGGCCGGGGGCTGCGTGCTTGCTGGCGTTTGCCGGAACCCAAATCCGAATAGTATCATGTTGGCATGCCCAATGATACTACGCACGACCGGCGCCAGCGGCCGCCTTCCGGTCGCTTCGTTGTCCGTATCGATCCGGCCCTGCACGCTTCCCTCCGGGCAAGGGCGCGGGCCGAGGACATTTCGCTCAATCGCTACTGCGCCCGCGAACTGGAATCGCCGGGCAGCGAGCTGCCGCCCCCCGCCGCCGAGGCGGTTGGCCGCGCGCATTCGATCCTGGGCGAGTCGTTGTTGGGGGTCGTCGTCTTCGGCTCGTGGGCCCGCGGGGAGCCGTCGTGGGAGTCCGACCTGGACATCCTGCTGATCGCCGACGACCAGGTGCCGATTTCCAGGGGCCTGTACCGGCAGTGGGACGGCGGGCCGCCGCTGGAGTGGGACGGGCACGCGGTCGAGCCCCACTTTGTCCACCTGCTGACGGACGGTGAGACGCCTTCCGGTCTGTGGGCCGAAGTGGCCATGGACGGCCTCGTCCTCTTCGAGCGGCGACTTGCGGTTTCGCGCACGCTGGCCGGCGTCAGGCGCCGGATTCTCGAAGAGCGGGTCTCGCACAGGGTCGTGCACGGGAACCCCTACTGGGTGCGGGAGTCATGAAGAACACGGGGCTGGCCCGGGACTACCTCCGTCGCGCAAGGGTGCGCGTGCGGGCGCTGGACGTGCTCTTCGATGGCGAGAGCTGGGCCGACGTGGTGCGCGAATCGCAGGAGATCGTCGAGCTGTCCCTGAAGGGGTTGCTGCGCTCCTGCGGGATCGATCCCCCCCGGATTCACGATGTCTCGGGGATCCTGCTGGCGGAGAGGGACCGGCTGCCGGCCGAGCTGCTGTGCGAGGTGGAGTGGCTGGCCGAGACCTCGCGGCACCTCCGGCGAGACCGCGAACTGGCGTTCTACGGGGCCGAGGACCTGACGCCTTCGGGGTTCTACTCGCGGGCCGACGCCGAGGGGGCGCGGGACAGTGCGCGCCGCGTGGTGGAGGTGGTGGGGCCGTGGGTGGGGTGAACCGGCCCCATCTCCGCTACCGCGTCAACATCCGGCCGAGCGGCCGCCCGCCCAGCAGATGCATGTGAAGGTGGTAGATCTCCTGCCCGCCGTGATCCCGGCAGTTGATCATGACGCGGTAGCCGTTGCGCGCGACTCCCTCGTCGGCGGCGAGATCCGCGGCGACCCGCAGCATCCTGCCCAGCACGGCTTCGTCGTCGGCCGAGACGTCCGCGAGGGTGGGGATTGCGCGATTGGGGACGATCAGGATGTGGGTGGGCGCGAGCGGCTGGATGTCCCGGAAGGCGGTCACGAGATCATCCTGGTGCACGATGTCGGCGGGGATCTCGCCGCGAACGATCCTGGAAAAGATGGTGTCTTCGGGCATGGCGGACGGGGGTTGGGGAGATGGGGACGACGGGCGGGGTGTGGGTGAAATGGTAGCATCCCACGGGCGACCCGGGCGAGGGGGGTCCCATTCACGCCCTACCGCTCGTACCGACTCTCCATCGCGTCCCGCCGCTGCCTGTAGCTCGCGTACCGCTGGCGCGATCCGCCTCCGGCCCGCCGGCTATCCGCATCCGCGAACGCGGTCAGGTGCACGACCGTGCCATCGGCGACGAGCGCGCCCGCCACCACCCCGTCGCCGACCACGCCGACGTCCCGGCCGAGGCCGACCGCAGGATGGTCGTCGATGGACCCGGCGAGGATCCGCTGGATGAAGGAGGGCGCGTCGCCGTCGGGTGATCCGTCGTCTTGCCGCCCCCTCCGCCCCAGCACGTCGATCGCGTAGCTTCGCACGAGCTTGGGCAGGAAGGCCGCGAGGGTCGCCGGCCGGTCGAAGAGGTCGAGACCGCAGCGCCGGCCGCCGGCGATGAAGACGGCGCCCACCTGGTCCGGGGCGGCGGTCACGACGCCGACATAGTCTTCCAGCGTCTCCCGGTGGCGCTCGAACATCGCGCTCATCGCACTTGTAGGGGACTCGGCGTGGAGTGCCGCGGCCTCCTCCGCGATCGAATCCCACACCTGTCCCTGGTCCGACCTCCGGCTGCCGCTGCTGCGGATCGACTGGCGCACACTCCCAAGCTTCTCGGCCCGACCGCGCGCGTTCTGGACCCGGTCCGTCACCCCGAAGTCGCGTTTGCTGTACGACCAGCGGCCCGCCTCGACGCACGACACGGGGATGGTCGTGGTGCCCTTGGCCGGGATCAGCATGGTAAGGTTGGCGACCCGGTTCTGCTTGGCGCCGACGAGCTCCTCCCCGTCGACGATGAGCACCGGACGGTCGGCGCGGTTCTCCACCGCTAGCTCAGGCACGCTGCCGCCCTCCGAGACTTCGCGGATGGTGACGAGTTCCCGCCGCAGCGCCTCTTCGAGGAGCATGTAGCGCAGCGAACTGGCTAGGCCGGTAGTCAGGGGGAAGACGGTCAACCCCCGGTGGGTGGCCGGTTCACCGAGCTTCAGGTTGTCGATCGTGGTCCGGAGGTGGTTCGTGGCCCCGCCGGGTTCGGAAGTCGTGGTGTGTTCCAATTTGGTGCCTCCTGTTATGTTGTCAGTAGTGACCAGTACTGAACAGTAGCGGGTATTCGACAGTAAGTCAACACTAGTCACCAGTGAACGACAGCAGAGGACAACGAGAGTGCCGAGCTATACGGGCGCGGAGCTGGAGGAGGAGACCGGTTTCGACCGGCGGACGATCGCCTACTACGTGCAGGAGGAACTGCTTCCGCGCGTCGGCCGGCGTGGGCCGCGGACGCGCTATCCGAAGCTTGTACGGGACCGTCTTCTCTTCATCCGGCGCGTGCGGGAGGCTGAAGAGGCGGGGAGGGTGCCCGCGGTGTCGTTGGACGAGTTTCGGCAGATCTTCGAGCGCGTGTCGCCGGCGGTGGTCGCGGGGGTTGCGGACGGGCGGCTGGCGGTGACGGAGGACCTGGTGTTGCCCGCGTCGACCGCGTTCCGGCTCCCGGAGATGCGGAGGGCCGCGCTGCGCGAGCGGGTGGAACGGCTTGGGTTGGAAAGGGAAAGCCCGAGATGGTATGCCGGACATGTTGCGGAGGAGAGTCGGGGACTACCGAGCCCGCCCCCTCCGGCTTCGGAGGACTATCCTGTGGCAGCGCGTCCGTCAGCTCGGCGACAGGAAGCGGCGCGCGCGGAGGCGCCGCGAAGCGCCCCCGCGGATGACCATGCCGAGTTCGATTACGCCCGGTCACCGGCGGCCAAGGACGACCTGGCGGAGCTGCTTTCGCGACTTCAGCAGGTAGCCGGCCTCAGGTGCGGCGAAGCGCCCCGCTCGATGAACAGCTGGACCAGGATCGACATCTCGCCCGAGATCGTGCTCTCGGTCAGGAACATCACAGAAGAGGACCGGGAGCTGGTGGCGCGGGTGCGCCGCGCGATGCGAGCGGTGGCCTCCGGTGACATGCCCGATCCCCCGTCAGCGA
>JAPOOQ010000260.1 GCA_026713345.1 Gemmatimonadota bacterium
AGCCATCCGGCGAACTGGCTCACCCGGCCGGACGCGATCAGCCGGTCCAGGCTGCGGACGGTGAAGAGGATGCCCGACTGCCCCCGGATCCTGTCGATCTCCGTGACGATCGCCGCCGCCGACATACCGCCCTCGGCCAGCTCGGCCGCCTTCAAGGCAAGCAGCCCGACCAGGATCGATGCGCCGCGCGAGTCAACCAGGCGGATGTCGAGATCCGGGACCATGCCCGCCGAGTTCTCCGCCGACCGGTAGATCCCCGACAGCTTCGCGGCCAGGAAGACCCCGACGACCGTCTCGGCCTCGCTGGCGGCGTCCTGGTACGCCTGGATGAAGTCGCCGGGTGGGGGCTGCGAGGTGGTCGGCAAGGCTCCACCGCGCTCAAGACGCTCCAGGATATCGTCGGAGGTGATGTCGATCCGGTCCTTCAGCGACTTCTCGCCGTCAAGGAGGAGGAGCGGCACCGTCCGGATTCCGTGGGCCCGCGCGACGGTGTCGGGAAGGTCCGACCCGGAATCGACGAGGACGCCGACCGGGCGGCGCACGGCCCCGGCCGCCTCCCGGGCCGCTTCGTACTGGGCGAACATGTCCTCCGCCTTGTGCGCCGCCACGGTGCCCAGCGTCGCGCAGTAGTCGATCGCCGCCTGCGGGTGGTCGGTGTGCAGGTGGATCTTGAGAACGGTGCCCGCGCGGATGACGAGCAGCTCCTCCGACCCTTCCGAAAGCGCAGACCGTACGGCCCTCTCGTCGGGAAGCTCCTCCCCCTCCACGAGGATCTCGGTGCAGTACCGCCTGCTGCCGTGCACAAAGGGGTGGCCCGTCGCGGCGATCGGGGACCAGTCGGGGTGCGACAGATCGTCCCCGGAAGCGGATGCAGCGGCAGCTCCAGCGTCGTCTTCCGCGCCCTCTCCCCGCTCGATCAGCCCCACCACCCCCCTGATCATCTCCACGAATCCCTTGGCTCCCGCGTCCACCACGCCGGCCTGCGCGAGAACCGGGAGCAGATCGGGGGTGCGGGCGAGCGACTCGCGCGCCGTCTCGAGGGTGCGCGTCATGACCTCGATGAAGTCCGCAGCCCCTTCCGCACGGGCCGGCTCGGCCGCCTCCGAAGCGGACTCCCGCACGACCGTGAGGATAGTGCCTTCCACCGGCTTTTCCACCGACGCGTGCAACGAGCGCGCGCCGTGTTCGAATGCCGCGCCGAGTTCGTCCGGAGTCGCCCGCTCGCGGCCCTCCAGCCCACGCGCGAAGCCAAGCAGGAACTGCGACAGCATCATGCCGCAGTTACCGCGCGCCCCCAGCACAGCGGAGTGCGCGGCGGCGGCGGCCACGCGGTCGGCCCGGCGTTCCGCCAGCCCCGACATCTCGCCGGCGATGGAGTCCAGGGTCAGCGCCAGGTTGGTCCCGGTGTCCCCGTCCGGCACCGGAAAGACGTTGATCCGGTTGAGTTCCGCCTTCGCCTTGCGGCCCTGCCCGCAGGCCGCCAGGAACGCCCGGCGGAGGCGGGGGCCGTCAACATACGCGATTCCGGGCCTGTCTTCCATCGGATTTCGCTCCGATAGCCGAGATTC
>JAPOOQ010000261.1 GCA_026713345.1 Gemmatimonadota bacterium
AGGAGTGATGGAGCCGTCCGTCCCACCCCTCGCCCGCCGGAACCCCTCCCCCCAGCCCTCTCCCCCCAAGGGAGAGGGGGGCGGATCGGCCCGCCCCCCCCCCCCCCCCCCCACCCCCCCCCCCCGCCCCCAGCGGCGGCGGAGGGCGAGGGCGCGGCGCCCCCCCCCCCACCTGCGCTCGAGAGTGGATGGAGCCGTCCGTCCCCCCCCTCGGGCGCCCGGAACCCCTCACCCCAACCCTCTCCCACAAGGGGAGAGGGGGACGGATCGGCTCGCCGGCCAAGTCGGAGAGCGAGAGGGGGCCGGATCGGCTTGCCGACCCAGCCAGAGGGGGAGAGGGGGACGGATCGGGCCCCGGAACAGCCCCGAAATCCCGGACTGTGATAGCGCCGCGAACGTTCCGATCGCTGTTCGGAACACCGCGCTATGCTCGCCGCCATGAAGCGGGCCGTCGTACTCGGGCTCCTCGCCGTCCTCGCCGCGGGGAGCGCGGTCACCGCCTTCGCCGCCACACGCACCGTCGAGACCAGCGTCACCATCGAGGTCGAGCTGTGGGTCGACACCAGCACCTCCTCGGCCTACGTGAGCACCCGCCACGAGGGCGAGGAGTGGACCACCCACGACTTCCGTATCCCGCTCCGGCCCGCACCCGCACCGTCCAGGCTGCTTGTCGGCGGGCCCGTGAGCCTCACCCTGCCCGTCACCGTCGAGGTCGAGGGCGCGGCGCCCGAGGAGATCCCGTTCACGCCCCTCGATCCCGCCGTCCCGCACCTCGCGCCCGGCGAGGCGCCGTCGGGGCGCGCGACGTGCTGCACGGTGCGAGGGATGTCGGACCAGCGAGCGAAGCAGCGTGCGGTCGCGGCGGAGATGCGCAGGGTGATCGCCTACGCGGAGACGAACCTCGGCCTGACGCACGAGGGGCCGATCACGATCAACATCTCGCACACGCCCCGCGGCCTGCTCGTGCGCTACGAGGACGCGTTCGGCGTGGAGCTCGAGGAGCTGCCGAGCGAGTGCTCGTTCCAGCGGGGCACGCACATGTTCTTCGGCCCCTCGTGCCGCACGGACAGCGATGCGATCGCGCGCGAGTGGATCCGACGCGCGGTGGACGCGCCGTACATCGGCGCGCGCTGGGTGGGCGTCGCGACGTTCGAGTACCACTGGGCGCTCTACCAGCGGGGCGAGCCGCCCACGGTGCGCGACGACCGCTACCGCTCGGCCGTCTTCCACCAGCCCGCCACCAGCTTCCGCCAGGGCCGCGCGCACGAGGACCTGATGGCGGCCGCCGCGCTCTACGCCATCGAGTCGTACGGGTCGTTCGAGGATTGGCTGGCGTTCTACGAGGACGTGCGCGAGGGCGCGGAGGTGCACGCGGCGTTCGAGGCGACGTTCGGCGTCTCGCTGCTGCGCTTCTACGGGGAGTTCGAGGCGTGGGCGGCGCGCGAGCAGGCGAACATGCGCGTGCTGGCGTACGGGTCGTGCCGCGAGGCGGCGCGCTACATCGTGCCGAGGTCGTTCGCGGACGGCGGCGGCTTCCCGGACTTCCGCGTCCCGCTGGAGTACGACGACGACGGCGACGGTTACGTCTGCGAGGCGTACGCGGGGTTCCCCGAGGATGACCTGATCTGCGTGGTGGCGGACGTCGGTGCATCCGGCAACTAGTGCCCACGCTCGACGCTTGCGCGTGCCTGCGCTATCAACGCATGTGAGGAAAACGGGCGGAGACCCCGAGGCGACCTGGTGGGCGGAACGTGCACGGCTCGCCACCCCATTAACCCGATGGCGTCCCCGCGCGTTACTCCCTATGTGCCGGACTCCCGACCGGGGGCTGGCGCGTGGAAAGGGACCCGGGGACCGAGAGGGCAACGGCGGGACGGCACTTGCGGCGTCCAGCTCGAGCGGCGGCACAAGCCAGTACCGCGACCGCCCAGACCGGAAACCACCGCGCGAGGAGGGCGATCGACCAGCGCGAAGCGACGGAACACACATCTCTCAGTAACTCGAAGGAAGAGAGAACATTTTGAGTTACGTACGAAAGTTGGGCGCATCCGCACTCGTGATCGCCGCCGCATTCGCGGTAGCGTTCGCCGTGCTAGTGTCGTCCCCGACGCAGACGGTTGAGGCCGCTGTTCACGACGGGCCCGACGTGTCGGAGGGTGACAATACGGCGCTCACGGGCGCAGACCTCACCAAGAACAACGGTGACACCGTCTACATCAGCAACGCCGCCGCCAGTGACGCGGTCTACGTCACCTTCACGATCCAGACCGTGGAGGCAGCCAGCGCGTCGTTCACCCACGCAAGCGCGAGCGACGATGGGCAGAGCATCACCTGCAACGCCGGCGGTGCCTGTGACGCAGATCCCACCGACACCGGGAGCGCCACGGTCGCACTGAAGATCGACGATGACTCGGGCGCTGGCGCTATCTTCGTCAGGCAGGCCACGGTCGCGGCCACACCGGTAGAGGCGCTCGACACGATCACTGTCGTCGTCGCGCAGGTGCCGACGAGGCTGACGGCCAAGCCGGTCGACGCGTCGATTAACTCGGGCCAGGGCGCTGCCGATCCCGGCACGACGTACCTCGACATCCGGCTGCTCGACGCGAACAACAAGGGCATCGCGGACACGGCGATCACGATCGTCTCGACGCGCGCCCTGCTGTCGCGGCCGGCGGACGTCGACGGTGTGTCGCCTCTGGTGCGGACGTTCAATACCGAGGAGGTGACCGTCGGGTCCATCGCCGATGGCACGGCCGCGGCTCTCGCTGGGACCGCAACCACCAGCGAGGACGCTCGGGCTGACGACGAGACCAATCCCGACGTTGACACGGCTGGCTGGGTACGCGTGGCTGTGACCGGTGGCGGCGCGCCCGGCGTCTCCACGATCACCGTGACGGCTGGCGAGCTGAGCACGACAACCGAAGTCGTCCTGCACGGGGGGGCCAAGAACCTCGCGGCCGAGGCGGAGCAGTCCGCCATCGAGCTGAACGGGATGACCAACATCGTCGTGACTGTGACGGACTCCGGTGGAAACCCCGTCAAGGACGCGCGTGTCAGCATCAAGGGCAAGGGCGGCATCGTTCCGCCGGCGCAGGGCGACACTGCGGTCGCTGCCGTGGTCAACGTCAACAAGGACGGCGGCACGATCGGCGCGCTGACCGACAAGGGTGACATCCCGGCCTGTGGCGATGTCGCGGAGGTTGAGGCTGACGACACGACGACTCCGCCTACGGTCGGAGTGGCCGAGTCAACCGGTACCAACGACGCCGGCCAGTGCGTCGTCAAGGTGACCGCGACCGACAACACCGGCACGGACAATGACGCGGCCCGCGGGACCCACACGATTACACTCGTGTCGGGCAGCTCGGGTGTCGCTCCCAGGGGTGTCGACGAGGTCGTGGTTGAGATCCAGGTCGGCGGCGCGCCGGCGAGCATCGAGAGCGACGCTCCCGAGCGGATCGACCCGTCTGATGAGCTCACGGTGAACGTCACCGTGCTCGACGACGAAGGTGTCCGCGTGGGCGCGGTGTTCGTCGAGGTCATCAAGACCGATGGCCCCGGAGCGATCATCGCTGACACGCAGGCCAAGACCTCCGACGGTCGCGCGAGCTTCACGTACCTCGCATCGTCCAGGCCGGACGTTGCGGAGTTCCTCGTGCGGACCTACAACGCGAACGCAGACGGGACGCGGGGCTCCACCGTCACGGCGAAGCTCCCGATCATCGTCGAGATCGCGGAAGAGGTCGTGGAGCCTGAGCCGGTCGTCGAGGAAGAGCCGGTCGTTGAGGAAGAGCCCGAGCCGGTCGTCGAGGAGGCTCCGTCGCTGAGCATCCCGTCTGCTGACCTCGGTCTCGTGCTGGGCGTCTTCAGTGGCGGCACTGTCGATGAGCTCAAGGCCGCGGTCGCCGCGGTCTGCGCCAACGACGGCGTGGTCATCTGGAGCACGCCAGGTAGTGGCGGCCCTGTCAGCATGAGCCCGGCGGCTCCGGACGTCATCAACGCCGGCTTCGGTCGCGCGTACCCTGACGGTCTCCCGAGCCCCACTGCTCTCCAGATCGTGGACTGCGGCGGCGCGCCGGAGGCCATGGACGGCATGGAAGAGACCGGGAACGGTATGGAAGAGACCGGGAACGGTGGCGAGGAGAACGGCGGCTAGCCCGCTGATCACCTTGCTACCGCACCTCGGTAGCACGAGCGACCCCCGCGTTCCGGCTCCGGCCGGAGCGCGGGGGGCGCGTTCAATCCGGACCACCAGGCAAGGAGAAACTGAATGAATCTTGCGAAGGGACCGGCCCGCCTCGGGTTCGTCGCTGCGCTGCTCGCCCTCCTGCTCGCCCCGATGGCAATCGGTGTGAACACGGCGTCGGCGCAGGGTGTTCCCGCCCGCTACTACGGCTTTGGCGTGGCGGACGGCGCGAGCGTCACCGCCTCAGTCAACGACGTGGAGGGCGGCTCTTACACCGTGGAGGCCGACACTGATGGCTTCTGGGACATCCAGATCGGCGCCGACGCCGAGTGCAGCCCGGTTGAGGGCGACACCGTTGCGTTCGCCATCGACGGTGATGCCGCCGAGCAGACCGTCGAGTACCGGCAAGGTGGGTTCCCAGACGACCGCCAGGCCGGCATCACCCTCACCGTCGCCGCCATGGACGACGGCGACGGCATGGACGAGGGCGATGGCATGGATGAGGGCGACGGCATGGACGAAGGCGACGGCATGGACGAAGGCGACGGCATGGACTCCATGACCCCGGGCGACAAGGGCGACACCGGCAACGCCGGCCTCGTCACCCAGTCCGGCACCTCGGCCCTCGCGGTCCTCGCGCTCGGCGTGCTCGCGCTCGCCGGCGTTGCGGGTGCCCGCACCGTCACCGGCCGCATCGACTAACCTTCGGCGCCCCCGCGGAGCCCTCGGGCTCTTCCGGGAAGCTGACTGCGAAGGGCCCCCCAACCGGGGGGCCCTTCCTTGTGTCTCCGGCCTGGCGTCTGCGGGACTCCTCGGAGCCCTCACCCTGGCCCTCTCCTTGCAGGGAGAGGGGATCAGACTCCGGCTCCCTCTCCCTTGAGGGAGAGGGCGGGGGTGAGGGGCTCCGGCTCCCTCGGGCGCCTCCATCAACCCTCGAGCCCGGTTGGGGGGGCGCCCCCTCACCCTAACCCTCTCCCTCAAGGGAGAGGGGATCAGATCCGGCTCTCGGGGCGTCGAGGCACGCGATACAGTACTCAGCGATGGCAGAGCACAACCTGACCGAGCGGGCGCGCGAGCTGCGCAGACAGTCCACCGACGCCGAGCGGATGCTGTGGTCCAGACTCCGGGACCGCCGCCTGCGCGGCATCAAGTTCCGGAGACAGGCCCAGATAGGGCAGTACATCGTTGACTTCCTGTGCATGGAGCGACGGCTGATCATCGAGCTCGACGGCGGCCACCACGCCGACCAGCGGGATTCGGACGATGCCAGGACGCGCGCCCTGGAGTCGGACGGGTTCCGGGTGCTGCGATTCTGGAACAACGAGGTGCTGCGGGAGCCAGACTCCGTACTCGAAGCGATCTTGCTGCACCTCGATGCCCCGGCGACGGCGGAGCCCCCCTCACCCTAACCCTCAGATCCGGCTCCCTCTCCCTTGAGGGAGAGGGCGGGGGTGAGGGGGTTCCGGCTCCGACTGGCGGTGGGTGAGCAGACGCCTTCATCAACCCTCGAGCCCGGTTGTGGGGAGACCCCCTCACCCTAACCCTCTCCCTCGAGGAGACTTTTGCGTAACCGGGTGGATTCAAGGGATCGGGCGGCGGGGCTGCGCGGGGGCCGGTTGGCGGCCTGGGGCGGGAGAGGCGGCAGACTCAGGTCGAGCGCAGGGCGCACTCC
>JAPOOQ010000262.1 GCA_026713345.1 Gemmatimonadota bacterium
CAGCTGACCGCCGGAAACCCGCCGCGTCATCCCTGAACCGCCAGGCCAATACAGTGTCCGGGATCCTGGACTTCCGCCCCTCGGGCGCGGAGCTTCGCCGCCTCGTCTCGCTGGCGCTGCCGGTGGCCGTGGTGCAGATGGGCCTCGTTGCCCAGGGGCTGGTGGACACCGCGATGGTGGGCAGGGTCACCGAGACGCAGCTGGCGGCGGTGACTCTCGGGAACCTCTACTTCTTCGGGGTGGCGGTCTTCGGCATGGGACTTCTGCTGGCCCTGGATCCGCTGGTCTCGCAGGCGTTCGGGGCGGGCGACCACGCGGAGATCCGGGTGGCGGTGCAGCGCGGGCTGGTGCTCAGCCTGGTGTTGACCCTCGTCGCCGCGGGGCTGCTGGCCCTGGCGGAACCGGTGCTCTCCGTTCTCGGACAACCGGAGCCGGTCGTGCCGATCGCGGCCGGATACGCCCGCGCTCTGATTGCCGGGATGTGGCCCTTCTACGGTTTCGTGGTGTTCCGGCAGGTGCTCCAGGCGCTGGGGAAGGTCGCGCCCATCGTCTGGACGATCGTGCTCGCCAACCTTCTCAACGTGTTTGCCAACTGGGTCCTGGTCTTCGGCAACCTGGGCGCGCCGGCGATGGGGGCGGTCGGTTCGGGATGGGCCACGAGCATCTCCCGCTGGTTCATGTGCCTGGCGGTTCTGGTTCTGGGAATGCGCGTGCTGACCCCCTATCTGCGCGGGGTGGGCCGCGAGGTTCTGCAGGTCGCGGCCCTGTGGCGGATTTCGCGACTGGGCCTGCCGATCGGACTCCAGCTCTTTCTCGAGTTCGGGGCCTTCGGCGCGACGGGGATCGCCATGGGATGGCTCGGCACGGCGGCGCTGGCGGGCCACCAGATCGCGCTCAACCTGGCCGCGTTCGCCTTCATGATCCCGCTCGGGATCTCCCAGGCCGCGGCCGTCCTCGTGGGGCGCGCGGTGGGGCAGGGGCGAGCGGGCAGCGCGCGGCGCTACGCGGGCGCCGCGATCCTGGTGTGCTGCGCGGTGATGTCGGTCACGGCCACGATCTTCCTGACCCTTTCGGGGCCGCTGGCCGCACAGTTCACGACCCAGGCCGAGGTGGTCGGCGTGGCCATGGTACTGATTCCGGTGGCCGGGATGTTCCAGCTCGTCGACGGCTTGCAGGTGGTGTGTACCGGCGCGCTCAGGGGTGTCGCCGATACGCTGCGGCCGATGATCTACAACGTCCTCGGCTTCTGGGCCTTCGGGTTGCCGATCAGCCTTCTGCTGGGGTTCCGCTTGGGCGCGGGTCCGGTGGGCCTGTGGTGGGGACTGGCGGCGGGGCTGGGTGCGGTCGCCGTCATGCTCCTCTGGAGGATGTGGGCACGCTTCCGCGGCCCGCTGGAGCGCTTTGCGGTCTCGGGTGCAGCGGACTAGCTTAGCTTAGCTGAACCAAGTCAGGTCAGCTGAGCCGGGCTCAAAACTCCCCGACCATGCCGATTTCGGTTTCCAGCTCGTAGCCGGTTTCGCGCGCCACCGTGGTCCGGGCCAGATCGATGAGGGTGCGGACTTCGGCGGCGGTCGCCCCGCCATGGTTCACGATGATGTTCGCGTGCTTGTGGAAGATCCCGGCGGCCCCATGGACGTGCCCCTTCAGGCCGCATTCGTCGATCAGGCGTCCCGCGCCGATTCCCTGGATCTTCTTGAAGATCGATCCCACACACGGATAGAGCCACAGGTCGGGGTGACTGTTGTCGCGCCAGGCCAGGTTCTCGCGCATCACCCGCCTGAGCTCGTCGGGCGGGGTCGGATCCAGCCTCAGGGAGACGTCCAGGACCAGGTCGCCGGTGTCGTGGATGATGCTGTAGTCATACCCGAAGCGGAAGTAGCTCGCAGGGGCCGTCCTGATCTCGCCCGCGGGGGTGAGGATCGTTGCGCTCTCCATGAACTCGTCCCAGAACATCGTTCGCGCGCGCGCGGGCGCCGGAGAAAGAAAGTGGAGGTTCTGCCACACCGCGCCCCCCACGGTACTGGGGATCCCGACGAAGTGGTGAAGTCCTCCGAGCCCGCGCGACACGGTCGCGTTGATCAGGTCGGGGTAGGTGTCGAGGCCGGCCCCAGCGACCACCCTTCCTTCGGACTTGAACTCCAGCGTCGTGATGTCGCAGCGGATCACGACGCCCCGGAACCCGCGGTCCCCGACGAGGATGTTCGCCCCCCGGCCCAGCACGAAGCTGGGGATCCCGAGTTCGCGCGCCGTGCCCACCGCGCTGCAGAACTCCTCCGCCGTGCGGGCCCGGTGGAACAGATCCGCGGGTCCACCGATCCTGAACGTGGTGTGTGGAGCGAGCGGCACGTCCCACTGCACGCGCTCGGGTCCGAC
>JAPOOQ010000263.1 GCA_026713345.1 Gemmatimonadota bacterium
ACATGGCGGGGATCTTCACGCTGGCGGTGGACGGTGGGTGGCCCGTGATGGCGCTCGGCGGCGATCTGGGTTCGCGCGAGGCGGTCGTGGAGCGGAATGCGGCGGTGAGTGCGGACGGGGGCGAAAGCTGGACGGGAGCCGTGGCCGCGCCGATCGAGGGGTCGGTGTACGGGAGCGCCGTGGGGGGCCGCACGTGGTACCGGGTGGTGGTGGCCGTTGCACCGACCGGAGCCGCGTTCAGCGACGACATGGGGGCGACGTGGGAGGCGATCCCCGACGTGAGCGCGTGGGCGGTGGAGTTCGCGGATGGTGGCCGCGTGGGGTGGGCGGCGGGGGGCGGGGGGCGGATCTTGAGGGTTGAGTGGTAGGATGGCGGTGTAGTTGGCGCGGTGCCGCCCGCCGTCTCGGGCAGGGTGGTGGACGCGACGACGGGAGCCGCGGTCGAGGGGGCGGGCGTCGCGCTCGTGCGTGTCCGGGACGGGGTGGTGGACTCGACCCGCATGGAGGCGGTCACCGTGGTCGTCGGCGCCCCGGTCGCGTCGGTTCTGGCCGACCGGTGGTTCCGCGGCCGGAAGCGGTAGCGGGGCACGTGTACGAGTTGTGGCGATCCGCACGAAGGGACAACCCTGCTATCTTTGGCGGGCATGTGCGCCCAATCCGCGGGCGCCCGAAAGCTGGATGCCGATCTTCGCGCTTGTGAAACGTTTCACAAATGCGCGACTCAAGAGTAGGGACTCAACCACTGAAACGAGAGCAGCGCGATGTCGAAGCAAGGTAGACTGACAGCGTTCGACCATATCGTGGCCGGATCGAGAGCGATCCTGCAGGCCGTTCCCGAGGAACGCATGGACTGGCGGCCCCACGAGAAGTCATGGACGCTCGGGCAACTCGCGACCCACCTGACCAATGTGCCCAACTGGACGATGGCAACGCTGAGCACCTCCGAGTTCGACATTTCTCCGGCCGACGGTAGCGATCCGCCGCCGCTGACGGCCCTGGCCACCACTGCGGAACTGGTGGACGCGCTCGACGCCGGCGCCGCGGCGGCCCGCGCGGCGATCGAAGGCATCTCGGACGAAGACATCGCAGGTCCCTGGACCATGCTCGTGGCTGGCGAACCGCGCTTCACCCTGACCAAGTCGGTAGTCCTGCGAACCTTCATCATGGACCACATGATCCACCACCGCGCCCAGCTCGGCGTCTACCTGAGGATGCTGGACGTGCCGGTGCCGCAGGTCTTCGGGCCGACCGCCGACTTCCCGGACATGTAGGGGCTGGACCGCAGGCGCCCCGATTTCGCAACATGCATCGTCTCGCCCCCGACCGCTTCGACCTCCTCACCTTCGACTGCTACGGCACCCTCGTCGATTGGGAGACGGGCATCATTGCGGCGGTGCGCAGGGTTTGCGGCGCCCCGGGTTCAGCGCCCGGCCCGAGGCACGCTACGGCCGGTTCCACTGTCGGCGCGACGACCGCCGGCACCCCAATCTCCGACGCAGCCATCCTGTCCGCCTTTGGCGCGGCGGAGCATGTCGTCCAGGGGGAGCGTTACCGCAGCTACCGGGAGGTGCTGGCGCTGACGCTCGACAGGATGGGCAACGCCCTCGGCTTCCAACCCACCCCGTCCGATTGTGACGCCTTCGCTGCTTCCGTCGGCGACTGGCCCGCCTTCCCCGACACCGTCGACGCACTCAGGCGACTCGCGCGCCGCTACCGCCTCGGCATCGTCTCCAACGTCGACGACGACCTCTTCGCCGAAACGGCCCGGCGCCTTCACACCGACTTCGACTGGGTCGTCACCGCCCAGCAGGTCGGCAGCTACAAACCCGCCACCGCACACTTCGAGGAAATGGCCATGCGTTCAGGAATTCCACGCGACCGCACTCTGCATGTCGCGCAGAGCCTCTTCCACGACATCGCGCCGGCGTCGGCCCTCGGGTACGCCACCGTCCACGTGAACCGGCCCGGCCGGGGCGGCGACAGCGGCGCCACGCCCCCCTCGGACGCCCGCCCCGACGTCACGGTTCGTGACATGGCAAGTGTCGCGGAGCTGCTGGGAGTGGGCGAATGAGCCCCGCGGACAGCCCCGGCACCCCCGACGGCCACGACGGCATCCACACCATCCGCGCCAGCGGGATCCACCGCGGCTGGAACGGCATCCACTACAAGACCGGCCTCTCGGCCAGGAACGTCCCCGCACGCGAGCTGTCCATGAACGTGGCGCGCATCCCGCCCGGCGGCGTGGCCTTCGCGCACATCCACGTCAACTTCGAGGTCATGCTTTACATCCTCGAGGGCACCGTGCGCCACGATTTCGGCCCCAACCTGCGCCACTCGATCATCAACCAGGCGGGCGACTTCATCTTCATCGAGCCGGGAGTGCCCCACGAGGTCTTCAACGAGAGCGACACCGAGGACGTGGTGGCGGTGGTGGCGCGCTCCGATGCGTCGGAGTGGGAGAACATCGTGGACTACGACCGCGAGACCGGAAAGGTGATTCCGAAGCGGGAATCGGCCGAATGAACGGTATCAGTAGTTCATTCGGACTTTTATTGCTGGCAACGGGCGGGCTGATCCTCGCCGCCTGGTGTCCCCCACCCCAGGAACGCCGGATTCAACGCACCGTCGCGGTTCCGGATGCCTTGACCAGGGCTTACGCGGACGGCACGCGGAGCCTGGACGGCAGCCCCGGCCCCGACTACTGGCAGCTTCGGGTCGACTACGTCATCCACGCCACCCTCGACCCCTCCACCTCCGTAGTCACCGGCCGTGAGTCCATCGTGTTGCACAACACCAGCGACGACGTCCTGGAGGCCATCCGGATGCGGTTCGACCAGAACCTCTTCCGCGAGGACGCGGCGACCCTCATGGATGTCCCGAACCACACCGACGGCATGGTCGTCACTGCGCTCTCGATCGACGGCGTGGCAATGTCGGTGCCCTCCGGCCCGGAAACCAGCCGGCGCTTTCCCCTGCCGGAGCCACTCGCACCCGCCGACTCCAGCCTGATCGACGTCGAATGGCACTTCGAAGTGCCGCTCGACGACCGTTCCTCCAGCCTGCGGATGGGGCGCTGGGCCGATTCGGTCTACCAGGTGGCGCAGTGGTATCCGCGGGTGGCGGTCTACGATGACCTCATGGGGTGGGACACGGCTCCATATGACGGGATCTGGGAGTTCTACAACAACTTCGGCCGCTTCGAGGTCTTCGCGGACGTTCCCGCGGGGTGGCTCGTCGGCGCGACCGGAGCCCTGCAGAACGACCCGCGAGCGGATGCCTCGGATCGGCACGTCTGGCACTTCGTCGCCGACACCGTGAGCGACTTCGCGTGGGCGGCGTCCGACCGGTACGAGTGGCAAGTCGCGTCCGCGGACATCCCCGGGCGGGGCGCGATTCCCGTGCACCTTCTCCAAACCGCCGGCAGCACGGCTCGCTATCCGTCCCTCGGCGACAACGTCGCGAGATACCTGGAAGTCTACTCCCGACGCTTGACCCCCTATCCGTTCCCTTCGTTCACCGTCGTGGAAGGGCCTGAGGGAGGGATGGAATACCCGGGGCTGATCATGTCGGACGGCGACAGTCCCCTGACCCACGAGGTCGCGCACCAGTGGTTCCCGATGACGGTCGGAAGCGACGAAACCCGGGTGCCGTTCATGGACGAGGGATTTGCCACCGCGATGCCCGCCCTTGTTTCCTCTCCCGGTGACTCGGAGCCCGGAGTTCCGAGACTGGAACGGCAATACAACCCCGCTACCCGATACGCGAGGTTTTCGCCCCTCCTCCCCGTCAACGACGATCCCTTCACGCAACTGGCCGGCTACGGGAAACCCCAGCACATTCTGCGGATGCTTGGCGGTATGGTCGGAGACAGGGTGATGTGGAGCGCCATCGGCGACTACGCCGCCGCGTGGAAGTTCAAGCACCCCTCCCCGTGGGACCTCATGGCCTTCGTAAGCAACGCGGTTGATCAGGATCTGGGGTGGTTCTGGCACTACTGGCTGTTCACGCACGCCGCGGTGGAGGGCTCTATTGTGGGTGTGGAGCCGGACGGGCGGGGCGGTAGCGTTACGGTGCGTCAGGATGGCGACATGCCCTCGCCGATCGTTCTGGCAGTCCAATGTGCGCCCGGCGGCGGTCCGGTCCGGTTATCCGGACCCGGCTACATCCTCGACGAATCCACCGTCGTGGTCACCCACCCGGTGGACGTATGGTTCCCGGGCGCCAGGGAGCTGACCTTCGAGCTGGACATCGGCTGCGAAATCGCCCGGGTCACCTGGGATCCTGCCCGGCGTTTTCCGGACGAAGACGCCTGCGACAATGTTTGGCCGCGCGGGAGCCGGCCCCTCTACCTGCGCGAATGGCCTCCCGCCGCATGGATCGAGGCGTGGCTAGCCTGCGGGTGAGTGGGCTCCCATCATCGCCACAACGCGATCACCACCGCCTGCCCGATCAGCGCCACGCCGTTGTAGGCGACGTTCAGCCATGCGAGCCCGGCTTTGCGCTTCTCGAAGGTGACCGACTGGTGCGCCGCCGGCAGGATGAAGGCAACGAGCGCCATC
>JAPOOQ010000264.1 GCA_026713345.1 Gemmatimonadota bacterium
CGCGGCTCGTCTTCATCGACTATGACTGGACTCTGAACGACATCCCGAGGTAGGTGGCCAGCCGCCCCGCGCTCGGCGTCGTGATCCCGGCGCTGGACGAAGCTGTCACCCTCCCGGCGCTGCTGGGCGATCTGTCCCGCCTGGCGCCGCCGAGCACGCTGCTGGTCGTCGACGGCGGTTCGCGCGACAAAACGGTGCGGGCCGCCCGCGCGGGAGGCGCTCTGGTACTGCGTAGCCGCCCCGGCCGGGCCCGGCAGATGAATGCCGGCGCCGCCTTCCTCGCGACCCCCTGGCTCCTCTTCCTGCACGCCGACTCGCGTCTGGACGACGCCGCTCTCGCCGCAATCGACCGTCACGTGCGGACCGGCGGACCCGACGCTGCCCACTTCGCGCTCGCCTTCCGGCACCCCGGCCGCTTCTACCGCGCCGTCGAGTGGGGGCAGCGGGTCCGCGCGCGCGCACTCGGCCTCGTCTACGGGGACCAGGGACTCCTGATCCGGCGCGATCTGTTCTTCCAGTCGGGCGCATACCCCGACGTGCCGCTGATGGAGGATGTGATCCTGAACCGGAAGCTCCTGCGCCAGGGGCTGCTCCGCGCCCTCCCCGCGACCGTCACCACCAGCCCGCGCCGCTACGAAGAGGAAGGCCGCATCCGGGCCCTGCTTCGCAACATCCGCCTGATCTCGCGGTTCCTGGCGGGCGCCGACCCCGCCGCTCTGGCGGCTGCGTATCCCACTCGCAGGTGGCCGGCAAAGCCTGCAGCCGCCGGGACCCCGCACAACCACACAGGCCGATCACGCCCCCAGCCGGAAGCTGCGCCCCCCACCCTGCTCATCTTCGCGAAGGCACCGCGACCCGGCGCAGTCAAGACCCGCCTCGCCCGCACCCTGGGCAACGAGCGCGCGGCGGCCCTGTACCGGCGCATGGGCCGCCTGGTGGTCGACCGGGTGGCGGACGCTCCGGCCACCGTCACCGTGTGCTTCACCCCGGACGGCGCCGAGGAGGAGGTCCGCAAATGGCTGGGCCCCGGGGCTGCACGCTATTGGCACCAGGGGTCCGGAGACCTGGGCGTGCGCATGTCGCGGATGTTCGATCGCGCGTTCGAGTCGTCGGGCCGGACGGTCGTCATCGGCACGGACGCGCCGGCGGTGGACGAAAAGACGATCCGCCGAGCCCTGCAGGCGCTGGACTCGGCGGATGTGGTGCTGGGTCCCTCGCGGGACGGCGGCTACTACCTGCTCGGTTTGCGGCGGCCCCGGCCGGAACTCTTCACGGGCATCCGCTGGAGCACCGGATCCGTGATGAGCGAGACCGTGGAGCGCGCGCGGGCGGCAGGGCTGGACGTGACTTTCCTGGAAGTCGAGTCCGACATCGACACCGCCGCCGACCTCACGCCCGAGGTTGCCCGTATCCTCGGGCGCGAGGTCTGACGGCAGCGTGAACTCCGACTAGTTGCTGTTTCCCTGCAGCTCGCCGCGCGTTCCCTGCAGGCCGTACTCGTAGCCCTGCCATTCGCCCGCGGCGATGGGAACGTAGACCATCGTGTACGGCTCCTCCGCGGAGCGCTGTACGAAGACCGCCACGCCCTCGTGCATGGCGATCTGCATGATGTCGTCGCAGTCCAGGCGCAGCGGGTTGCCCGACTTGTCGAAGCGGCGTTCCTCGACCATCACCGGCTCGTCCTCCGTGAACCACTCGGCGTCGCCGGCGTAGGAACCCGCGAAGACGATACCGGGACCCAGTTCGCGCATCGACACGCGGCCCGGTCCAACCAGGGTGTCTCCCGCCGCCGTGAGCATCACCTGCACGTTCATGCCGGTCGCGAGGCAGATCGAGGTCGGCGTCCCGGTGGGAAGCGGAGGCGTGGTGACCCGCTCGATGACCACCGTGTCCGGCGGCGGCGCGGGCAGCATCACCGTGTCGGGGGCCGGCGGCTCGGGCACGTTGCTGCAGAGGCCGCCGTGCTCGGCGCAGAAGGCGATCGAGCCCAGGATGCCGAACTTGCGCGACTGGATCGTCGAGGAACCGTCGTGCTGCAGGCCCAGCATGAAGGCACCGACGCGCAGGCCGCCGAAGTCGATCTGCAGGCCCGCGTTGGTGTCGAAGCCGTTGAACTCGCCCATCAGGTTCAGGAAGCGCCCGCCACCCAGCGAGAAGTTGAGCGCGGAGCCCATGAACAGGCCGTTCGACGAGGCGGTCCGGTAGAATTCCAGGTCGCTGCCCGCGCTGAACATCCCCGAGCCCCAGCCCAGGTTGAGCGTGATGTCGTAGTCGGGGCCGGCGTCGAATCCGGGCAGCGTGGCGGTCGCCACCGCGTAGGGAGTGAAGGTGCTGCTGAAGTCCTCGTGGCCGTTGTAGCCGCTGTAGACGCGCGAGTCCGGGAATGCGAACCGGGACGGCTGGAAATCGTAGTTGCCGTAGTCGTCGCCGAACGACGGCGCCGTGACGTAGCGCGCCCCGACCGCCAGGTCGAGGTACCGGATCGACGCAGGCAGCAGCGAGACGCGTCCGAACGCGCCCAGCATGTTGCCTCCCTCGTCGGGGTCGTCGAAGTGCTGGATGCTGATACCCACCTCGGCGCGATTGAAGAGGCCCATGGCGATCGCGCCGTCCGAAAGCCACTTGTCGAAGGCCGGGCCCTGCCCGACCACGTTGCCGTTTCGGTCGATGATCTGGGTGTTGTCGATCGAGATGCCGAACCCGGAGTACGTTCCGGTGATGGTCAGGTGGGGGAGCACGGTCGCCACGGGGATGTCCAGAAGCCCCGAGCCGTACCGGAGCGTACTGGTCGTACCTTTGTTCTGGGCGGTGCCGGGCCCCGCCAGCAGGGCCAGCGCCAGGAGGGCGACGGCGGCTGAGTGAAGCAGCTTCGGGCGTCGATGCGTCATCGGAATTGTCTCCAGTGTCTGTATGGCCTCTGGGCCGGTTTTTCGGGCCAACGGGTCGGGAGAGACTCCATTACGCCCGGGGCATCTCGATTCAGCGTGGCAAGATAAACCTGTTCATCGTCCGGGACTATAGTCCTTCGGACTCCGTGATGGAACCCTGTTCCGGCGTTCCGTGTCCATTATTCAACCGCGAGAGCTTTCGCGCAATCCACCAGACCCACACGAGGATCAGAATCCAGACGACTGCGTACGCGACAAGCACGTGCACATACGGGCGGAGCGCGCCGCGCCCCCCATCCGCAACCTGAGCCGCTGCGACCGCCGGAGCTGCTAGGAGCCAGAGTGAGCCGATTGAACTGCGCCAGATCATGTCTACGCTCCGTCGCTGCCGGGTGAAGGGCCCGATACCGGGCGCCGTGAGAGATTTTCGATCGAATAGCGGATTGCGAAGAGGCCCAGAAACAACATGGTGAACCCGGCCAGCGACGTCATGAGCGTGGCCAGCATTTCGCCGGGAAGCGACGGGCCCTCCGTCTTGAGGACGACCGGCTCGGGGTGCAGCGAGCGGAACCAGACCACGCTGACGTGGTTCAGCGGGATGCTCAGGACGCCGATTATCGCGACCACCGCCGCGAAGCGCTTCCCCTTCCTCGGGTTGCTGACCGATCCGCGGATCATGAAGTACCCGAGGTAGCTGAACCAGAGCAGGAGGGTGAGGGTGAGGCGCAGCTCCCCCCAATCCCAGTAGGTCCCCCACGCGATCCGCCCCCAGAGCGGACCGGTGAGGAGCACGATCGCACCGAAGACGAGAGCCGCCTCCGCCGCCGCGACCGCGGCGATGTCACCCCGCTCGTCCTCCAGCCACAGGTAGACGGCGCTCGCCAGCCCGGCCACGATCGCGGCGAGAAAGGTCGTCCATGCCGCCGGGACGTGCATGTAGAAGATCCTCTGCACCACCCCCTGGGCCGCCTCCGTGGGCACCCAGAACGCCACCATCCAGTGGACCAGCAGGATCGTCGCGACACCTGCGGCGGCCAGGCCGAAGCCCAGA
>JAPOOQ010000265.1 GCA_026713345.1 Gemmatimonadota bacterium
CTGAAGACCGTCAAGTCCGGCCCATTCCTGCTGCTTTGCCTCGCAACCTTCCTGATCTTCAACAGCTTCATCATGATCTCGTCGTTCCAGATCTTCGTGTTCATCTACCACATCTCCGGGGGAAACCAGGTGGACGGGGCCTGGCTGGCCGGTATCGTGGGGACGGTGGGGATCGTAGCCGGGTTCGGGGCGATTGTGATCGTCACCTGGCTGGGGACCAGGATCGGGAAGCGCAGGGCGTTCTTCGTATCGACGGGCATTTCGATGCTGGGTTACGCGCTGAAATGGTTCTCCTACCACCCCGAATACCCCATGCTGGCACTCCTGCCGGCTCCGTTCCTGGCCTTTGGCCTGAGCGGGCTGTTCACGCTGATGGGCTCGATGATCGCGGACGTGGTCGATCTGGATGAGCTCCAGAACATGGACGCCCAGGGGCGAAGTGAGCGACGGGAAGGGATGTTCGGCTCGATCTACTGGTGGGTGGTCAAGGTGGGCCAGGCGGTTGCACTCGGTCTGGGCGGGTACCTCCTGGTCGCAACCGGCTTCGACATCGACCTGGGTGGCAACCAGGCGGCGCAAACGCTCGTCATGATGCGTGCCTTCGACGCTTTCATCCCGCTGTTGGCGTCGGGCGTGGCGATCTACGCCATCGCGAAGTTCCCGATCACCGAGGAGATGGCGCGGCGGACCCGCAAGGAGCTGGAGCGGAGACGAGGCGGAGGGGCGGCGGTAGCGTAGGGAGGATAATAACTGTGTAAATCGCGCATGCGATGTTACATTTGCATGGTTATATGGCCCGGCAGTCGAGGTTCCCGGCCCCGGGATCTGTCAGAGTAGCCGCAATCCGTACCCGTGCGGGAAGAGCGCCGTGCCGCGCCCCGACCGCCCGCCCCGCCCGGGCCCCTCGGGCATCTTGCCCGGCCACGACATCGGCAGCCGCCCCACGAAGTCATAGTCCCCAAACAGCACATCGGCCACACCCGCCCCCTCCGAGCCCGGCAACCACGCTGCCACGAATCCCGCCGACGCGGCCAGCTCCTCGTTCACCACCAGCGGCCGCCCCGACACCAGCACGGTCACCACGGGGACGCCCTGTGCGGTCAGCCCGCGTATCGTCCGCAGGGCTTCCGGATGCAGCGCCGCGAGTTTGAGGGTGTTGCCGTACGGCTGAAGCACGCCCGGACCCCCGGGAAGGTGGTTCGTGCCCGCCCGCACGGGGCTCGGCTCACGGATATCGCCCAGTCCCTCGGCGTAGGGGCGCTCGCCGACGACCACCACCGCCGCATCGAAGTCCCGCGCATCGGGGACATCGCCTGCCGGGGTTGCACCGTCCCCGCCCCCCCGCAGCACCGCCCCCGGCGCGACGGCGCGGATCCCCTCCCAGATCGACGTCCCCCCGTCGATCGCGGCGTTGCCGGTCACACCCTGCCATTCGACGGTGAAGCCCCCGCACTGACGCCCCCGGTCGTGCGCGGCAGGGCCGGTCACCAGGATCCGCGCACCCTTGTCGAGCGGCAGCACCCCGCCCTCATTCTTCAGCAGCACCAGCGACTTCCGCACGGCTTCGCGGGCCACGGCGCGGTGCTCCCCTGATCCGAAGGCGCTGCCGTTCGACCCCCTCCGCGCCCACGGCCGGGGCCGATCGAACAACCCGCTTGCGAACTTCACCTGCAGGATCCGCGCCACCGCGTCGTCGATCCGCCCGACCGGTACCACGCCGCGCTCCACCTGCTCCTTCAGCCCGGCGATGAACGCCCGCCACGTCTCCGGAACCATGAACATGTCGATCCCGGCGTTCACGGCCATTGCAGCAGCGTCGCCGTAGTCGTCGGCGACCGGATCGATGCCGTCCCAGTCCGAGACCACGAAGCCGCCGAACCCCATCTCCCCCTTGAGAACATCCTGGATGAGATACCGGTGCGCGTGGCACTTCTCGCCGTTCCAGCTGCTCAGCGACACCATGACGGTCAGCACCCCGGCCTCCAGCGCGGGCACGTACGGCGCGATGTGCATGCGCCGCAACTCCTCCTCGCCCATCACCGTGTCCCCCTGGTCCACCCCGCCCACCGTCCCCCCGTCCCCGACCCAGTGCTTGGCGCATGCGACGACGCCCGCCTCCTGCAACCCCCTCACGATCCTCCCCGCGTACCGCGCTACCAGCGTCGGATCCTCCGAGTAGCTCTCGTAGGTGCGCCCCCAGCACGGGTTTCGCGCCACCGCGAGCGTCGGCGCGAATGTCCAGTCGACGCCCGCCGCACACACCTCCCGCGCGGTGACGCGCCCGATCCGCTCGATCAGCCCGGGGTCGCCCGCGGCTCCCAGCCCGATGTTGTGCGGGAAGATCGTGGCGCCGAGCACGTTGGCGTTGCCGTGGATCGCATCGACCCCGTACAGCAGCGGGATCGCCAGGTGGTCCGCATCCTCCTCCATCGACGCCGTCCAGTACGCGTCGTTCATGGCCACCCAGTCGGCCGGACGGTTGTCGCCGGGACACGAACCGCCACCGCTCAGCACCGAGCCGATGTGGAAGCGCTTCACCTCGGCCGGGCTGACGTGGAGCCGTTCCGGCTGCGTCATCTGCCCGATCTTCTGATCGAGCGAAATGCGCGCAAGGAGTTCCTGGACGCGCTCTTCGACAGCTGAAGCGCGCACGGCCGTAGCCGGCAGGGAGGTCATGACACCTGGCCCGGAACCCCGCCTACATCCCGATATGCAGGTACGTCCGGATCTCCCACTCGCGCCCCATGTCGCCGCCGAGGTCCGGGTTGCACTCCATCCTGCCGAAGTCGTCCGCCGTCATCCCGGGGCAGTAGCGGGGCGAGTACTCGTTCAGCGAGCGCATGGTGGCGCGAACGCCGAACCGCGTCTGCGGCATGTCGAACCATTCCGGCGGCCCCAGCGTGTACGAGATGTCGCCCATGACCTGAAGCGGGAATGTGTGGTTGAAGTCGCGGTGGTAGTCGTACGGTCCCCAGTCGTTCAGGCGCGCCATGCCCTGGAGCTTCACCGAGCCGGTGATCACGCGGAGGTCGATGCCGGCGCGGTTGATCTTGCGGTCGTCGCTGCCGTTGGGCTCGCCGGTCCCCGCGAAGACGTTCGCGATCATGCCCGGGCCCGTCTGCCGCTTCGAGACGATCCGTGCCTTGAACTCCCACAGATCCTGCGCGGGTGGTGCCCCGGGGAAGGCGAAGGTGGAGCGGCCGTCGGCGAAGATGCCGATCCCGGCGTCCTGGGTGGTGGGGAAGTTGAAGTAGGCGAAGCCGAACGACGTGGCGAAGATGGCGTCTTCGCGCATGTCGCTATCCCAGGTGTACATCCAGGTGGCCGGCGTCGGATCGTAGGTGAAGAGGATCTCGGCGGCGCGGGTTTCCCGGTTGCCGCGAACCGCGAAGGGGTCGTCAAGGATGTTGCGGGGGCGGCCGGGAGCCGGCACGTCGGCAGGGATCGGTCCAACCAGCGGTCTGCGCCACAGGAAATTCGGCGCGACCTGCCAGTTGCCGTTGGTGATCGCGAAGCCGGTGAGCACGTTCTGCTGGTTGCCGCCGCCCGTGTCCTTCAACGTCCAGCCGGTGAAGGTCTGCGTCTGCGTGAAGCCGCCGTCGGCCACGAGGCCCATCGCCGCGCCCTGCAGGTACCAGCTCAGCCGGCCCATGGTCATGGTGATCTTGGCCTTGGCACCGAGCGCGTCCTCCGGCTTGATCTCGTCGGCGAGAATGCGGTAGCTGCCGGACTCGCCGTCCACGACCTGGAAGGGCTGCCCCTCCTTGGTGCTGCCGGACCAGATCCCGCCGATATCCAGGATCGTGTTGCCGCGCGTCGCCGTCAGGTGCAGCGTCGCCTTGCGCGTGGCCGGCACCGGAATCGCGAAGGAGCTGGCCGCCTTGCCCGCCTCGGCCAGGTCCTCCTGGTAGATGGCCGTGGTCTCGAAGGGGCCGAGCCGGGTCTGGTACTTGGCAAGCACCGCGGGGTTGGCACCCCACCACAGCTCGGGACCGATCGCCACCTTCAATCCGTCGAGGCTGCGCTTGCCGGTGAATTCCGCCCCGACCGGCGCGACCCCGTTGTAGGTGTCCATGTTGGGACCGTAGTTGGCCTCGGGGTACAGTCCGAAGAAGTCCCCTTCGTACCCCCAGTGGTAGTGGCCGGTGCGGTAGAAGCCCTCGAGGTGGAACCAGCGGTCGTCCCAGGAGACGCTCGCGTTGTACACCTTGAGCCGCTCGATGTCCTGAAGCTGGTAGTCCTGGCCATCGACCTTGACGTTCCGCGGACGGCCCCGATTCTCGTAGAAAAGCTCGTCGATGGGGTTGGTGGGAACGTCCCCGAGGATGTTGATCGAGACGTTGGCGATCATGTTCTGGGTGGGGCGCCCGGCCAGGTCGACGTAGAAGGACTGCATCTTGTCGAAGCCGCGGAAGCTCGGGTAGGCGGGGTTCCGCGCGGGCGCCTCCTCCGGGGTGCTGACCAGGGAGCCGCCGGTGCTGAAGGTCTCCAGCTCGATGCGCACCCCGCTCAGGTGGACGCGGTCGAGGGCCGTGGCGAGGAGGGCGGCCCGGTCACCCTGCGCCTTCAGCCCCATGTTGGCCGGCTGAATGCTCGCGAAGTGCTCCCGGATGGCGGTGACGTCGGTCCCGGGCGCGTATGGATCGAGCCGGTACGCTTCCTGGAGCGCGTAGTAGGCGGCACGCGGGTAGAGCTCGTAGAGGTTGTTGAGGTCGGTGGGACCCTTGGCGACGATCCCCCACCACTCCTCGTTCATGTTGTTGTCGCCCTCGACGAAGTCCTCCGGATAGGCGTCGTTGGCCCATGAGGCGTTCGTGTCCTGAATGTCCAGCCGGTCCTCCTGGCCGAACTTCCACCAGCCGTCGGTCCACTGGAAGGTGAGGCCGCCGATCGAGTTGCCGACCATCCCCTTCCCCGCCGACTGCTCGTAGATCTCGCGCCACTGTTCGACGAGGTACTTCGCCTGGACGACCTGGTCCTCGCGCATGTTCTTCGCGTCCCACACGTCCGCGCCGAACTCGGTGAACATGACGGGGCGGTCGAGCTTGTCGTTCACCTCCTGGAAGAGGTCCCCGAAGGAGATGCCCCGGTAGACGTTGGTGCCGAAGATGTCCAGGTCGGGGACCTCCTCGGCGATGATTTCGATGTACTGGAGGTCGCCGTTGGCGATCGCGATGGGGCGGGTGGGGTCCATTTCCTTGATGCGCGCCGCGACGTCGCCGAAGAGCGAATACATGTAGCGTGCGCGAACCGCATCGGCCTCGCCGGCCGGGAGGTCCTCGGTCTCGGCGGAACTCCACACCAGCCCGTAGTTGTTCTCGTTGCCGAGCAGCCACATGAGCACGCCGGGCGTGTCCTTGAAGGCGCTGACCATCTCCTCGATCTCCGCCATCACCACCGCGCGCGCCCGTGGGTCCGAATAGTCCGTGTTCGCGTTGAAGACGCCGCCCACCGTCACCCCGTAGCGGGCGACCGCGTGGTTGAGCACCGTGTAGATCCCGTACTCCTCGTAGATGTGCCGCACCCACCTGGGCGTGATCCCCACGTAGGCGCGGATCGCGTTGCCGCCCATCGCCTTCAGCAGCGACATCTCACGGTCCAGCGCCGCCTCGATGATGTGGTCGGGCTCCGTCCAGAAGTTGTAGTTGTAGGTGGTGCCCCGCGGGAAGTAGTCCCAGTTGACGCCGAGGACCATCATGTCCTCGCCGTCCACCTGGAGGCGCGTGCCGGAGTCATCCTTGACGAGCTGGATGACGGGCAGGTCGGGCGGGGCGGCCTCCTGGGCGGCGGCAGGCAGGAGCGGTGCGGAGGCCAGAAGCGTGAGGACCGGAAGGAACAGCGCCGAAAGCCCGTGGCGAAGCGCCCGGTGCGCACCGTGACCGGCCAGGGCCGACGCGGCATTGCGTGAGGTGTCAGTGCGAATCGAACTCATGATGGCGTCCCTCCCGAGGCGTCCCAAACAACTTTGTTCGGTCGCCGAACAAAGTGCGGGTGTGGGGGGGCGGGTGTCAAGAAGGAGCGGCGCCCGCCCTCCTTCAGAACGCCTTCAGATACGTCAGCTTCACCACCCCCGTCCGGCGCTGCCAGCGCTCCGTGCGCGGATCCAGCAGGTCGCCGGTCAGGTAGCCCGTGTCGAACACGACGAAGAGGTCGCTGCCGGGCGTGTGGATCCAGTCGATGCGCACGTTGGCCTGGACGACGTTCGAGACGTCGTCGTACTGGACCAGCGCGTTGGCGAAGAGAGAGCGGCTGATTGCGCCAAGGATGGTGACGCCGGTGAGCCGGGTGGTGAAGTCGCCGTCATCCACGGGGAGGCTGACGTCGTTCCAGGCGTAGTCGCCCCCGATGGTGAGGTGGGGGCCGGTCTTCCACATCCCCCCGATCGACAGCTCCGTCCGGTTTCCGCCCCAGAAGCCACCCGCGGAAAGGCCGCCGCGTGCCGAAAACTCGCGGCTGTCGTTCGTGTTGAAGCGGAATTCGGCCCGGTTGAAGACGTAATCCCCAGCCGCCAGTTCGCGGCCCTGGATGCGGACCGGCGTCCTAAGCGACTCGGAACGGCGGCGGATGTTCAGCATGGCCCGGTCGCCGGTCTGGAAGGTGAGCATGTTGTGGTTCAGCAGCACGGTGGTCTGCTTCACGCCGTCGAGCCCGGTGATGTGCTCTCCGTTGCCCACCACGATCAGCTGGCGCGCCCAGCGGCTGCGCTCGAAGCGCGGGAAGACCGCTACCGAACCGGTCAGCCGCTGCATGTCGCGCCGCCGCACGAACCCCAGGGCGGGGCTGAAGTCATCCGGAATGCGGGTGAACCCCGCACCCGCCGACAGGAGGCTGCTGCGGAGGTCGGCTTCGATGGAGGCGGCCGTGGAGGCCGAAGCTTCGCCGACCCCTGGCCCGCCCGACGAGCGCGCGACCCACCCCTGCACGAAGCTCGATCCACCGAACCGGACCTGCAGGTCACCGCCCACCACCCGGTTGTGTCCGTCGCCCGTGTCCAGCGAGGTGAAGATTCCCCCCACCGTCGTGCGCGGGAAGGGATCGGTGCGCAGCCGCAGCACCGAGTTGAGTCCGCCGGACACCACCCTGCCCTCGGCATCGCGCGCGTCGTCCGTCATCAGACTCAGCGCCCCGACCGACAGAGGGCCCGCCTGCCCCGTCAGCCGTCCGCCCCCCGCGATGTCGTTGGCGATCCCGATCCGGCGGCTGAAGAAGACGACGGTCTCCTGGGCGTCGCCGAAGTCGAAGAGGCCCGCGCGCTCCAGGAAGAACTCGCGCTTCTCGGGGAAGAAGAGGCTGAAGCGGGTGAGGTTGATCTGGACGTTGTCCGCCTCCACCTGGGCGAAGTCGGGATTCAGGGTCGCGTCGAGCGTGAGGTTCGAGGTGATCGAGTACTTGAAGTCGAGGCCGAGGTCGTTGAGGGTCTCGGTCTCGGGGTCGATGTCGCCGCGCCGGCCGACGGTCGAGCGCCCCGCAATCGCGAAGGGCTTCAGCTCCATGTAGCGGCCGCGGCGCAGCCCCTCCAGCCCGGTCAGCGTGGCGTACTGGGAGACCTGGGTGAGGCCCTGGCGGAACTCCTGCCCGATGTGCGGGAAGTACACCATCTCGTTCTTGCGCCGGATGGTGCGCTCCATGAGGATCCCCATCTCGGGCGCGTCGGTGTCGGCAAAGCGGATGGTGGTGAACGGGACCGCCGCCTCGACAACCCACCCCTCGTCGGTGATGCGCCCCTCGCTCTCGTAGACGCCCTCCCAGTTCCAGTCCGCAAGCGTCATCGACTCGTCGGTGATCAGCGCGTCGCCCTGGGTGCCGAAGGGGTTGATCTCGAAGATGTAGGCGTTGCGCTTGTCGTTGTACGTGTCGAGCCCGATGCGGATGTTGTCATCCTGGTCGATACGGCCCTCGCGGTGCAGGATGCTGCGCCGGATACCCTCCGGATCCGAATCGTGCAGGACGATCGCGAAGTAGAGGTTGTTGTCGTCGAAGGCGACCCTCAGTTCGGTGCGCTCGGACGCGGGCGCGCCGTCGACCGGGACGCGCTGGCGGAAGTCCGTGATCGGCTCGATCCGCTGCCAGAAAGGCTCGTCGAGAACGGCGTCGATTGTCGGGGGACGGTCGGTGCGGACGGCACGAATGGTCTGGCCGCTCGCACTCTGGCCGTACGCGGCGGCTGGCGCCCCGGCTGCAAGGCCCGCGAGGGCAATGAGGAGCAGCCCGTGGATCGGCGCCCGCATGCGGGGGCCTGTTTCGTGGACTTCAGAACCCCTGCGTCGGTTCAAATCAGGATTCGTCGGCCTCGGCTGCGACCTCGGCCTCGTCGGCGGCTTCGGCCTCTTCCACGACTTCGGCCTCGACCTCGATTTCGACCTCGGCCTCCGCCTCGGCTTCGGCCTCGGCGCACTCCGTCCGGCAGCAGCAGCACCGTCCCCACCCGCCGCGCGCGCCGCCCCACGTCCAGCAGCAGGACTTGTCGTCGGACTCGCCGCCGCACTTGCCGGAGCGCTTGCCGCGCAGCCACATGAGGATGAGGATCAGAAGCACGATCTGGGGCAGCCCGAGCCGCAGGGTCGTACCCCAGAAGTCGACGAGCGCGCCGAAGTACCAGCTGAAGAATTCGCCTATCATGATGGACTTCCCCTGGTCTGTTGATTCACCGTGTACCGTTCCCACATGATACGGCCGCGGTGGGACTAATGTTTCCCGCGGGCCCGGTTGCGGATCGGTCCGGCGGTCGCACGCGGTTGAGGGCCGGTCCGATCAGGAAGTGGCTCTCGCGTGTGTCCCTATATCAAGGAATCGTCCCTCAGGCGGTAGATGGCAAGCCCCACCCACGCGCCGATGAGGGTGCCTCCGACGATGGACCACGTCGTCGCGGGTACGATCCAGCC
>JAPOOQ010000266.1 GCA_026713345.1 Gemmatimonadota bacterium
GAAGTTGATCACGTCGCTGGCCTTGTAGATGACCACGAACCCGGCGGCGGCCAGGGCGTAGATCATCCCGGTGCTAAGTCCGGAGACGGTCAGCTGGAGAAAGTCGGCCATGGGCGGGTGATCACTCCATCGTCTCGATGCGCAGCTCGTGGGCGACCTGTGAGGTGCGTCCGTCCTGGTAGGTGATCTCGGTGCTGACCGTGACCGAATCGCCATCGCCGGCCAGGGCATCGATGATGTCGCCGAAGCGCTCGGCGATGTGGCCGCGGCGCACCTTGCGCGTGCGGGTGAGCTCGGCGTCGTCGGCGTGCAGCTCCTTGTGCAGCAGCAGGAAGCGGCGGATGCGGGCGGCGGGGGGGAGTTCGCGGTTGATGTTGGCGATGTGGTCGCGGACGAGGCTGTAGACCTCCGCGCGGCGGGCCAGGTCGGTGAAGGTCGTGTAGGGGATCCGGTGGCGCTCCGCCCACTGCCCCGCGTTCTCCATGTCGATCGCGATCATCGAGGTGACGAAGGGCGCCCCGCCCCCGCCGAAGACCACCGCCTCGCGGACGTAGGGGCTGAACTTGAGCTTGTTCTCGACGAACTGGGGCGAAAAGTTCGTCCCGTCGGGGAGTTTCATCACGTCGGCGAGGCGGTCGATGACGACCAGGTGGCCGTCCTCCTCGAAGTAGCCGGCGTCGCCGGAGTGCAGCCAGCCGTCGGAGAGCGTCTCGGCAGTGGCGTCGGGGTTGCGGAAGTAGCCCGTGAAGACGGCCGGGCTGCGGCAGAGGATCTCGCCTTCGTCGGAAATACGGATCTCGGTCTCCGGAAAGGGCCGTCCCACCGTGTGGAAACGGATGTCGCCGTCCCGGTGGACCACGGAGATGCCCGACACCTCCGTCTGCCCGTAGAGCTGCTTCAGGTTGACGCCGATGGCATGGAAGAAGCGGAAGACGTCCGGCCCCAGCGCGGCCCCCCCGGTGTAGGCGCGGCGGACGCGGCTCAGGCCGAGCTGGTCGCGGATCGGCTGAAGGACGGTCCAGTCGGCGAGGCGGTGGCGCAGGCGCGCGGGCAGACCGGTGCGCGTCCCGGCGGCCCTCATCCCCTCCTTCATCGCCCAGCGGTACATCCAGCGCTTCACCGGGCTCGTGTCCTCGGCCATGACCTGCACGTCCGACACCATGTTCTCCCAGATGCGGGGCGGCGACATCATGAAGGCGGGGCCGATCTCGCGGATGTCCGCGCGGACCGTCGCCGTCTCTTCGGGGAAGTTCACCGTGAAGCCCGCCAGCAGCGCGCTCGCCACCCCGACCATCTGCTCGCCGATCCACGCGAGGGGGAGGAAGGAGACGAATTCGTCGCCGGGCGCCATCGGGTCCACGCCGCACAGCTGGGTGGCCATGGCCACAAGGTTGGCGTGCGACAGCATAGCCAGCTTCGGCACGCTGGTCGTGCCCGAGGTCGTACAGAGCAGTGCGGTGTCTTCGGGCCTGACTTCTGCGAGTCTTTTGACAAATTCCATGGGGAATCTGTCAAAACGCTGGTCGCCGAGTGCCTCCACCTCTTCGAACGCCATCAATCCGGGCGCCTCGTATCCGTACATCCCCCGCGGATCGTAGTAGACGATGTGCTCCAGCCCCGGCACTCGGTCCCTCACCTCGAGCACCTTGTCCACCTGCTCCTGGTCCTCGGCGACGATGACGCGCGCATCGGCGGCTTCGAGCATGCGCGCCAGCTCCGCCGAGATCGAGTCCTGGTAGAGGCCGAGCGGCAGCGCCCCGATCGCCTGCGCCCCCAGCTCCGCGATCACCCACTCGGGCCGGTTGTCCCCGATGATCGCGATCCGGTCCCCCTTCTCCACGCCCAACTCCACGAGCCCGAGCGAGAAGGAACGGACCCGGGCCAGAAACCCCGCCCACGTGATCTCCTGCCAGATCCCGAACTCCTTCTCGCGCAGCGCGACTTCGTCCGGATGCTCCTCGGCGCGGCGGGCGAGCAGGCCCGGGAGGGGGGCGTTCACGTGGTGCTCCGCGGTCACGATCCCGCCCCGCGGTCGCGCCTCGGGCCCGCGCTCACGTCGCCACCCCAGCCGGCGTGACCCCGCCCCGCGCGCGCCCCAGGTAGGCATCGATCACCGCCGGATCGCCGCGCACCTCCTCCGGCGTCCCCTGCGCGATCCGCCGCCCGAAGTCGAGGACCACCACCCGGTCCGAGATGTCCATGATCACGTCGATGTCGTGGTCGACCACGACCACCGTGACACCCCGTTCCTCGTGCACATCGAGGATGAACCGCGCCATCGACTCCTTCTCCTCCGCGTTCATCCCCGCGGTCGGTTCGTCGAGCAGCAGAATGGAGGGGTCGAGCGCCAGCGCCCGCGCCATCTCCACGAGCCGCTGGTTTCCGTAGGCGAGGTTCCCCACCTCCCGGCTGCGCAGCGGCTCCAGGTTCATGAAGTCGATGATCTCCTCGACGTGGCGCCGGTGCTCGATCTCGACGCGGCGCTGACGGCCCAGGTAGAGTCCGCCGCCGAGCACTCCGCCCGTCATGTGCACGTGGCGACCCAGCATGAGGTTCTCCAGCACGGTCATGTGCTTGAAGAGCTCGATGTTCTGGAAGGTGCGGGCCACACCCAGCGCCGCGATCCGGTGCGGCGGCAGGCGGTTGAGCGCGTGACGCTTCCCGTCCCCGCCCACCAGCGTGATCGTCCCCTGCTGCGGCCGGTACAGCCCCGACACGCAGTTGATCACGCTGGTCTTCCCCGCCCCGTTCGGCCCGATCAGCGCGAGGAGCTCGCCTCGCCGCACCTCCATGCCGAGCTGCGAGAGCGCGGTGACGCCCCCGAAGCGGAGCGAGAGGTCCTTGAGTTCGAGGATGGGTGGCGGCTCGTGCACGGCGTGTCCCGGGCCTTGGGGGAGTCGGGCGACGGACCGAACCACGATAGGCCCGGCGGGGCAACTCCGAAACGGGTTGCCGCCGGGCGGTCACGGGCTGCGCGCGGCCGACGAGCGTATCCTGTCATGTAGCGGTATTCTGAGTCGGCTGGACGCCCGACCCTGGCAAGCGTCCCGCGCAACCGCCAGAAAGCCACAACAGCGCCCACAATTCCGGAGTCCCATGTCCCACCAACCCAACACCGTCGATCAATCGGACCGCGTCGTCCCCATCAACCTTCGCCAGAGCGGCCGGACCCCCGTCGAGCTCCTCATCTCCACGCGTGTGCGGAAGTCCCCGTACTGGCACCTTTCCCACGCGGCGGGCTGCTGGCGCGCGACGATCTACAACCGCATCTACCATCCGCGCGGCTACGTGCGGCCCGAGGACGGCGGCGCGGCGGCGGAACACGAGGCGCTGACCCACCACGTCACCCTGTGGAACGTCGCCGTGGAGCGGCAGATCCGTGTGCGGGGACCGGACGCCGAACGCTTCACCGACTACGTCATCACCCGCGACGCCACCCGCATCGAGCCGATGCACGGCAAGTACGTCATCCTCTGCAACGATCGGGGCGGAATCCTCAACGATCCGGTGCTGCTGCGCCTGTCCGAGGACGAATTCTGGTTTTCGCTGGCGGATTCCGACCTGCTGTTCTGGCTGCAGGGGGTGAATGTGGGGATCGGGATGGACGTCGAGATCGACGAAATCGACGTTTGTCCGCTGCAGATCCAGGGGCCGAAGTCGCTGGCGCTGATGGCCGATCTGGTGGGTAATACGATTCGCGACATTCCGTATTACGGGCTCCTGGAGGCCGAAATTGCGGGTTGCTCGGTGGTGATTTCGCAGTCCGGCTTCTCGGGCGAGAAGGGCTACGAGATCTATCTGCGGGACGCCACCCTGCACGCGGAGCGGCTGTGGGAGGCGGTGCTGGAGACGGGCGAGGCGCACCAGCTCATGGTGATCGCGCCGGGTCACCAGCGCCGCATCCAGGCGGGGATTCTTTCGTGGGGACAGGATCTGGACCACGAAACCGTGCCGTTCCAGTGCAACCTCGGCTACCAGGTGCCCCGCGAAAAGAAGGGGGACTACATCGGCCGCGCCGCGCTCGAACGGATGCGTGCGGAGATCGAGGCCGGGCGGCCGCCGTTCTCCATGGTGATGGTGGGCATGAAGATCGGGGGAAGGCCGATCGACGACTATGCGCCCGATTTCTGGCTGGTGTCGGGTGGGGAGGGGGGCGACCCGATCGGGTATCTGACTTCGCCGTGGCATGCGCCGGAACTCGGGTGCAACATCTCGCTGGGGTACGTGCCGGTGGGGATGTCGGGGGTAGGGACGGAGCTGGCGGTCTGGCTGCCGGACGAATACGCGAGCGAGCCGGGGAAGCCCGAGTGGGCGCGGGTGTGCGAGATCCCGTTCCGTCCGTCGGTGAATCCGAGCGCGCGTGAGGTCGCGCGGGCGCGAGGGGAGGACGCGGCCGAGTAGACCGCCCCGTGGATCTGATAACCGAACTTTTCCCGAACTATGGTGTATAAGAAGGAGAGGAACCAACCGACCACGCCATGGATCAGGAATCAGACAAGATGCCCGCCGACCCTACCGCACTCGCCCCCGCCCACCCCGCCCCA
>JAPOOQ010000267.1 GCA_026713345.1 Gemmatimonadota bacterium
CACATTCAGCGAGCGGATGCCGCCCCCTACCGGCGTCGTCAGCGGCCCCTTGATCGCCACCCGGAACTCGGTGAGCGCGTCCAGGGTCTCCTGCGGCAGCCATTCGCCCGCCACCTCGTTGGCCTTCTCCCCGGCGTAGACTTCCATCCACGCGATCCGGCGCGCCCCTGCGAACGCCTTCGCCACCGCCGCATCGACCACGTGCCGCGTCGCCGCCCAGATGTCCGGCCCGATCCCGTCCCCCTCGATGAACGGGATGATCGGCTGGTCGGGCACGGCCGGGCTGGCAGTAGTTCCGGTGATCCTGTCACCATCGGCGGGGACTTCGGCGTAACGGTAGGCGGGCACGGTGGCTGACTCCTGGTTTGCTCTGGGTGGATCGCGGTGGACGGGCGCCCTGGGCGGGACCGCGGCGCCTCGGACACACGGGTGGACCGCGAGCCGAGGCCGGACGGTCCTTCCCGCCGGAGGCCGGACTGTGAAGAGTAATCTGTTCCCGTGCGGCGCACATTAGAAGGGGGACGCTGCGAGGCTCCCTCCAGCACCTCTCGCACGCGCACCGTGACAGATCCTGTGACAGATACTACCATGAATCTGTCACGAAGTCCGTCACAGGTAAGGATCGGCCAGCCGGACCACGGCCCGCGGCCGGCCCGCAGCGAGAGGGGCCAGAGGATTTGGAAACACACGCGTCGCTACCCGGCTTCCGGCGCCAATGGGGGATTTCGCCCAGGACGCGCTACCAGCTCGGCGAATGCGACGCCCTTGTCGCGGCCATCCGCTCCGCGCCCATCCTTCCCGAAGTACAGCAGCGGCTACTCGACGCCGCTCTGGCGCAGGGCGCGGGCGCAGCTACCGCCTACCGGCTCCTCACCGAAGCCACCACCGGAGACCCGGCTACCGTGGACGCGGCCCTCCTGCTCCGGGTGCACCGCGGGATCGGCGAAGGCTTCGGCGAGCACTTCGAGGCCACCCCCGGCCACTTCCGCAGCGGCCAACCCGCGACCGGCTTATTCGCACCGCGCGCCGACAAGCTGCCGGACCTCGTCGACGGCCTCTTCACCTGGCTCGACCGCGAGTTCCCGGAGATCCGTGCGGAGGGCGACTTCGGCAGCGCTGTCGTCCGGGCGCTGGTCACCCACGTCTATCTCCTCTGGATCCGCCCCTTCGACGACGGCAACGGCCGCGCGGCCAGGATGCTGGAGTCCTTCGTCCTGATGTCGGCCGGAGCACCCGCCATCACGTCGCAGATCCTCACCGGCTTCTACCACGAGACGCGCGCGGAATACCGGCGCCAACTCGAACTCGCCGCTCGCGACCGCTCGCCGACCCCGTTCATCGCCTACGCGGTCGAGGGGCTCCGCGACGGCCTGCGCGAAACCCTGGAGGCGGTCCGGCACGCGCACCTCCGCAGCGCCTGGCGCGGTTTCGTCTTCGACACCTTCGACGGGCAGCCGCACCGCAAGCGCACGGTCTTTCTGCGCCGCCGCGACCTCATGCTCGCCTTACCGCTGAGCGGCACCTTCGAGATCGACCAGGTCGCCGAGCTCGACACCCACATCGCGCGCCGCTACGGCAACCTCTCGCAACGCACGCTGCGCCGCGACCTGGCGTTCCTCGTCCGGATCGGGCTCCTCACCGAACGGGAAGGCGGCTTCTCCGCGAACACCGGTGCCCTGCGCCCGCTTGCGAGGCAACCCTGAAGCCCCCTAGTGTTTCCAAGAACAATAGAGAGAGAAGCCGGGGCGGCAGGGTTGCGGCTCCGGTTCGCCATCGTTGCCGCCCATCAACTCAAGGAGACCGAGGATGAGTCACCGAAGTGACACCGTCCGGAGCATCACCCTGATCGCCGGAAGCGCGTTCGCCGCCGTCGGCCTGACCACGTTCCTGGTGATGGCGAGGGAGAAACCGGCCGAGGAGCCAACCCAATCCACCGAATTGACGACCGTCGTGGTGAAGCCGATGTCGGTTTCCGGTTTCGTGGTGGGGAAGGTGGACGCGGCCCCCAAAGCGAAGGCGGCCGAATCCCGTTCGCTCGTTGTGACCGGCACCAGCGCGACGGGGCCGATCGTCTTCGTCGACGGAGTCCAGGTGGGGGGAAGAACCGACTTCGCGGACCTTTTGCGCAATGTGAATCCGTCGTTCAAGGTCAACACCCAGCCGATCCCTGACGCGCCTCGTGATGCAGGGTCTCGGTCCGGCGGAAAGAAGCCGGACGGGAACGACCGCTGATCATCGGCCCGGACCCCCAACCCGCAGCACGGTGGCGACCTCCGGATCAGGTGAGTCCGCCACGACAAGGAGAACGAACATGAGGCAACGCAGGGAAGACGCCAGGAACATCGCCCTGATCGTGGGAAGCGGCGTGCTCGGAGCCGTCGCCACCCTGGTGGGGGTGTCACTGATGGGATCGTCCGCGGAGGTGCGGGATCACTCGGCGCGGTGGGAGGTGAACCCGTCCCGGTCGGCACGCTGGGAGGTGAACCCGTCCCGGTTCCAGGCGGAGTCTTACCGCCTGAGTGTGCGCCCGGTGGAGCTGCACCGTGTGCGGCTGTCGGAGGTGAGGTTGAACCGGCTGTCTTCCGAGCACAGCCGAGCGGTGGCGGAGGCGAGAGCGCGCCTGGAGGAGGCGGTGGCCGAAGTGAGGGTGAAGAATCAGGAGGGCGACCAGTCTCCAGACCTGCAAGCACTTCAAGTCAGACTTCAGGCCGAACTGGCGGAACTCCAGGCCCGACTGGAAGCGGTGCAGTCATCCGGTCGCGATCTCGAAGGAACCATCACGAAGGTCCAGGTCCGTGCTGGCGACCCCGGTGCCGCGCCCGTCGTCTACGTCGATGGCGTTCGGTTCGACGGTGCCATGGAGGATCTGAGCCCGGAAGACATCGAGAGCGTCGATGTGATCAAGGGGGACGCCGCCATCGAAGCGTACGGCAAGGAAGGCGAAAACGGCGTCATCATCATCAAGAAGAAAAAGCCGGGCAAGAAGCGGAAGGGCGGCGGCCGACGCTGAATCCGGCCTCGCCGCATCAGCCCGCCGACACCTCCCTCAGCGCGCCGGCTTCGGAAAGAACTGATCCACCAGGATCGGATTCCCGTCCGGATCCAGGACCACGATGCTTGCGGGTCCCGTACCGTCCGGATCCGTGTCGTTGGCGATCTCGATTCCGTCCGCGAGCAGCGACGCCCGGATGTCCCTCACGTCGGTGAAGTCGGCGACGGTCGACGTGTCCTGGCCCAGACCGGGGTTGAACGTCAGGATGTTCTTGTCGAAGAGCCCCTGGAAGAGCCCGATGATCGTCGTCCCGTTGATCATGATGAGGTACTTCTCGTCGTCCCCGCCGGTGACCGTGAAGCCGAGCTTCTCGTAGAATGACCGGGATGTGACGAGGTCCTTGACGGCAAGGCTGATGGAAAAGGCGCCGAGATTCATGGTGTCAGTCGTGGCTTCAGGGTGGATGGAGGGTTGCCCTTGCAAGGCAGCGGGCGCCGCGGGTATTGTCAAGGGACGGGAGCTGGAGCCGGAAAGAGGCGGGACAGAGACCGTCCGGGTCCGGCGCCGCTGCTTCGGCAGGAGATTGAAGTCATGAAACCAGCCAGGAAGGAACCCCGCAGTTTCCTGCTGATCGCGTCAACCTGTGCTCTGGGAATGGCCGCAATCCTCACCCTCGGCGCGTGCGGCCTCGAGACCATCGTCGCGCCGGAAGAGGCGATGGAAGCCCCACAGTTGGCGGTGGACATCAGTGAGACGACCGAATCCCCGCAGGGTACGGCGGAGCCCGGCCGCGAGACGGCGGAGGTTGCAACAGCTGCCGCGGACGGGGGCCCCGAAGGCTCCTCAGGCACCTTTGCCTTCGTTTGCCCGAGGAGATCGCCGCTGCTCCCCGCGGACATGCCCCTCATCATCCTGGACGGCGAGGTTTGCGTTTCCAGCTTTGACGAAATCGCCGCGCTGGACATCGAGAGCTTCGAGATCGTCAAGCGTTCCGACGCAGTCGAGGTCTACGGCGAGGACGGCAGGAACGGCGCTGTCCTCATCTTCACCAAACAGTCGGGTGGAGACGGCAAGGGCGACGGATCGCCCGGGGAGCCGTCCAACTAGCGGCCTATTCCGGCATGCATTCGACACATCGCCGCGTCCTCGCCCTGGACTACGGCCTCCGCCGGATCGGAGTTGCCGTGAGCGACCCGACGGGCACACTCGCGTCTCCGGTCACCACGCTCAAGCGGCGTGCGGGAAAGCGTCCGCCCATCTCCGGAATCCTGGACCTGGGCAGCGAATTCGGCGTGCACGGCTTTGTGGTCGGGCTTCCGCTGGAGGAGTCCGGGGGCGAAAATGAATGGACGGCGGAGGTGAGGACCTTCGGACGACGACTCGGGGCGCGCAGCGGACTCCCCGTCCATTTCGTCGACGAGCGCTACTCGTCGCTGGAGGCGGAGGCGCGGATTCGGTCGATCGGACTGCGGCGCAAAGCGAAAGAGGACAAGGCGAGAATCGATGCCGGAGCAGCGGCGATCTTCCTCCAGGACTGGCTCGACGCCGGAGGGCGAATCGACATCGGAGAGCAGCCCGGCTCGGGAGGCCGGAACGACGGCTGAGGGCTGCGCGGCGGTGGAGCGCGAAGCGACGTCTGACGGCGGCCTGGCGGGGGAGCACGGAGCGACTGCTGAGGCCCGGTCGGCATCCGACGATGCCCCGGCGGCGGACACCGGGACGACTTCCGGCACGGGGGTGACGAGCCAACCCCGGATTGCCGGAAGGATCCGGAAGGTCTTCGGTCGCCGCCCAGTCGTGGCGTGGGGGGGGCTCGCGACACTCGTCGTCGCGATCGCCGTCGCCGTGTTCGCGCTGACCGCACCCGAACTGCCCGGCGGCGAAGCGGTCGTCGAAATTCCGCAAGGGGCCACCTTCCAGGAGGTGGCCGGAATCCTCGAAGCGGAGCAGGTGATCGGGCGACCCCTGGTCTTCAGGATCTATGCGCGTGTCCGCGGGCTGGACCGCGCGGTCAAGGCGGGGACGTATCGACTGTGGCGGGGCGCGCCTTATGGTGAGGTTCTGGGGATCGTGACGGACGGGCGTGTCGTCACCCACCCGATGACGATCCCGGAGGGGTGGACCCTCGACGGGATGGCGGGGCGAATCGCGGTCGCCGCCGACTCCGATTCGGCCCGCGTGGCCGAGATTCTGGACGGTGAATCCCACTCGCGGTGGGAGGTGCCCGGACCCGGGCTCGAGGGGTATCTCTTCCCCGATACCTACCGGTTCGCCGAGGGCGTAGGGGTCGAGCGCGTGGTGGCCGCGATGGTTTACGGCTACCGCAGCTACTGGACCCCCGAACGGCGCGAACTCCTTGCAGCCACCGGCATGACGGAACGGGAACTCGTCACCCTCGCCTCGATCATTCAGGCGGAAGCCGGCAACACACGGGAGATGCCCACCATCTCGAGCGTGTACCACAACCGCCTCCGCATCGGGATGCTGCTGCAGGCCGACCCCACGGTGCAGTATGCGCTCACCGACTCGCTCGGCGGCCGCCGCTCGCGCCTCCTCTATGCGGCCATCGACTCGGTGGCCGACCACGCGTACAGCACCTACCACCACCCCGGGCTCCCACCCGGTCCGATCGGCGCACCCGGGGCCGCCGCGCTGGACGCCGCGCTGGCTCCCGACAGCACCGACTACCTGTACTTCGTTGCGGGGCGGGACGGCAGCCACATCTTCAGCCGCTCGCTCCGGGAGCACAACAACGCGATCAACCGGATCCGGGGGCGGTGAGCGCAGGCGCCGTCGCGCGGGCAGGGACGCGGACCATCACTCCTGGCGCAGACAGCGGGCGGGGACGCGGGCGATGAGCATCGCGACGCAGGAGCCGGACGGGCTGGCCCGCCGGCTCCGCTTGATCGTGATCACGGACTCGGAGCTGGCCGCACCGCGGGAGGCGGTGGACGTTGTGGGCGCGGCGCTGCGTGCCGGAGCGCCCGCGGTGCAGCTGCGCGACAAGGTGCTGCCCCCGCGCGACCTTCTCCCGCTCGCGCGCCGGCTCCCGGCCGCCACGCACGCCCCGGGCGCCCCGGTCCCGGCCCGCAGAAACCCCCGCACGGCACGATCCGGATCCCTGGCCCCCATCACCGCGCCCACGACGGCGCACCCGGCCGCGCCCACCGCGAGCACCTCCGGCGCACTGTGCACGGTGACCCCCCCGATCGCGACCACGGGGACATCCACGCACCGCGCCACCTCCCCGAAGCGGCGCACCCCGATCGCCGCTCCCGCGTCCGCTTTCGTGCGCGTCGCGAAGACCGCCCCGCACCCGATGTAGTCGGCGCCGGCGGCCACGGCCCTGCGAGCGGCATCGGGATCGTCGGCCGAGTGGCCGATCAGGAAACCGGGCGGCGCGATCCGGCGCGCGGCAGCGACCGGGAGGTCGTCCGGGCCGAGGTGGACGCCGTCGGCGGCGGCGGCGAGCGCCAGGTCGAGCCGGTCGTTCACGAAGAAGAGCGCGTCCGTGGCGTGTGTGTCGGCCCGGAGGCGGCGCGCGAGCGGAAGAAGGTCGCGCGGGGGCAGTACCTTGTCGCGCAGCTGCACCGCGGGCGCTCCGGCACGCAGCGCCGCTCCCACAACGTCCACCACCTCCCTCGGCGCGGCCAGCTCCGAGTCCGTGATCACGATCAAGCGGAGCCGGCGGGCCAGCCCGTCCGGCTCCTGCGCGACGATGCTCATCGCC
>JAPOOQ010000268.1 GCA_026713345.1 Gemmatimonadota bacterium
AATCCTGAGCGCCGGCGCGACCGGGCTCTCGAGATTCTGGGCGCCGGTGAGGCGCCTGGCGGCTACCACGCGGTGACTGTGGTTTCCGTTCCCTTCGTGCTCGACATGGCCATCTTCTCGGACCTGGCTCCGGGGGCGGAGCCCTGGGCGGGGGAGTTCGGGGAACGGGGCTTCTACTACGTCCAGGCGCTGTGGGGGGGTGAGGACCTGATGGCCTTCTTCGACGGCGAAACGACGGAAGCGGCGGCCTTGCGGGATATGGGGCTGGAGGTTGATCTCGAGGAGAACCTCGGGCGAGGCGAGCTGAACCGCGAGGATGTGGCTGTGCGGTGGGCGACCTTTCGCGGGAGCACGATGTTCGGGCCGGGGGAACAGATCGGGGAGTTGGTGACGTTAATTGAGTTCGGGTGCGCGACGGACGAGCGGATGCGGATGGGCATCTGGTTCGGGCCGAGTTCGGACGAAGCCGGCTCGGAACCGCCACCCGATGACGAACTCGTGGGCATGGCGGCCGATGGGCAGGCGATTGAAGCCTTCCTGGAGCCGATCCGTCCCTGCGCTGGAGGATAGGAATGAGGTTGGGCTTCGGACGGGCGCTTCGGGGAGTGCTCATTGCGGTGTGTGTCCTGATTTCTTCGTTGGCGGCTCCGCCGATCCTGAGTCAGGATGGAGATTCCGCCAGCTACCGGCTGACATTCAAGGGCGCCTGGACACGGAGCGTCACGCCCGGCGGAGTCCCGGGCAGCGCTCACTTCTCGCCCTTGATCGGTGCTGTTCACAATGACCAGACGAGCTTCTGGATCCGTGGCGGGCGAGCTACCCGTCAGATCGAGAGGGTGGCGGAACTCGGGCTTCAGTCGAGCCTCAGAACGCTGATGACACGCGATCCGCATGTTCTGGCTGTGCTTGAGAAGAACCCTCCGAGGGGTGGCAGGGCGTCGACCGCGATTGAATTCCAGGCGGCCAGGGACTATCCCCTGGTCACGTTGGTCACCATGATTGCGCCCAGTCCGGACTGGTTCGTCGGTGTCTCCGGGCTTTCGTTGCTCGACGAAGAGGGGGATTGGCTCAGCAGCCTTCATGTCGAGCTGTTCCCCTACGACGCCGGCACGGAGGAGGGCACCGAGTTCTCGCTCAGCAACCCGCCGACCGTGCCGCAGGGCACGATCACGAGCATCCGGGGAACAGGGAAGTTCACCGAGCGACCGATGGCCACTCTGACGTTTGAACGGTTCGAGCCTGAGGGGGGCGATCCGGACGATGGGGAAGGTCCGGGGGACTCGGAGGAGCCGGAACCACGCTTCGTGGGCGACGTGGCCGCGGAGCCGGCCGGCGATTCCGCTATCTCCGTGTTCTGGAAGGGAAAGTGGGCCGACGAGGATCGGGGAGTTCTGAGCATAGAGGCGCGCAGCCAGAAGGCCGGCTGGACCCCGCTTGTGACCGCTGACGCCCGTGCCGGTCAGGTGCGCATCGACGGCCTCGAGATCGGGGCGCCGTACACGTTCCGGATAGGTAGTGGAAACGCGGGCGGCGGTTTCGAGTACTCGGAACAGGTCAGCGCGACGACCGGCGCCTTTGGCGATGCGTGTCGCACCGGCGAGGAGTTCCTCTGTCTGCGGGGGGGCCGCTTCGAGGTTCAGGTCCACTGGAAGAACAATGATCGACCGGGCGACTACGGGATCGGCCGCAGCGTTCCGGTCGACGTCTCCGACGAGTCCGGACTGTTCTGGTTCTTCAATCCCGCCAACATCGAACTTGTGGTCAAGGTCCTCGACGGTCGTGCGCTTGACGGCCACCACTGGGTGTTCTACGGCGCGCTCTCCGACGTCGAGTACTGGATCACGGTGCAAGACGTCGTGGCAGGCGTCAGGCGCACCTACCACAACATGCAGGGTCGGATTTGCGGTCAGAACGACACGAAGGCGTTCCCCGAGAGTGGCGTTTCCCCTGTTGCGGCCACGGCTGCGGAACGCGGTTCGATGGCTTCAACCGGCGTGGATCTGCTTCGGATCGAGGCACTCCCGTTCGGGCCGACCGGGGTCGCGCTGCCGGTCGATGGCGATGGCCACTGCGAACCGGGCCCGGAACGCCTGTGCGTCCAGGACAACCGGTTCTCGCTCGAGGTCCGGTTCATCGACCCCAACGAGTCGAATCCGGGTGTCGATCCGGAGAAGGCGGCGACGGTAGTCGACTCGTTGA